>CAILBQ010000440.1 GCA_903832475.1 uncultured Acidobacteriota bacterium
CTCGATGACGTCGACGAACTGCCAGGGGATGCCGCGGGAGGTGAAGCGGCGGGAGAGCGATTCGAGGGCCTGTCGGGGGAGGACGCCCTTGAAGATGCGTTCGACGGCGCCGCGCAGGCCGACCTCGACTTCCGAGACGCGGAGCAGATGGACGGAGCCGTGGCCCAGCCACTCGAGGGCAACGTCGTTGACGCGGACCACCTTTCGGCCGTGGATATCGATGATCTGGCGGTCGATCAGGTCCTGCTGGAGGAAGAGGTAATTCTCATCGCCTTTGAGGGGGCTGAGGGCGCCGGGAGAGCGGAGTTCGAGGGTGCCGGCGGGGGTTTCCATGACCTGATTGGAAGGGACGATCTGCAGGCCCTGGCGGGTCTTGAGTACCAGGCCAGCGACGCGTCCGGCTTCGGCTCCGGTAGCTACGGCGATGTCTTTGAGTTTGCCGCGGACGTTGCCCTGGGCGTCGGTGACAGGAGTGCCGAGCATGGCGGTGAGGCTGACGCGGGATGTGGTGCGGGGGCGCATGGGTAATGGACGCGAATGCAGGCAGGTTGAGTGTAGCTGAAGTCGTCCGCGATGGCGACTGCTGCAATTAGTGAGTCTTGGTCTCTATCAGATTTGGCCGGGGTGTTCGAAACCTTGATCTTGCAGCGAATGTTGATCCGGATAGAGCTGTGCGCCCAGGATGTAAACGCAGCCAATCATCACCTGAGTCGACGTCATCGTGGCGGCCCTGGTGAAGTCCTGCATTCCCTGCGCGAAAAGAATGAAGGACAAGGGGATGACATGAGGCGAAGTGCCCGACCTCACGATTCGGACTGCCAGGAAAAATACTCCGAAGAGGAAGCCAATACGCAAGGAAACATAGGTAAGGCCTACAGGGGTTCCAAGCTCCATCACATTTCGGACGATGTCCTGCTCAGAAAGCTCGTAGGTGAAGTTGTAGGAGTTGACATTGCCGAAGTGCGATGCATCTACGCCCATACCAATGCCTGCGCCGATCAAGCTGAACTTGGGCTCGGTGATCCAGGTGTAGAAAATGTTAATGACACGGCTTTTGCCTTCCGCGGCGCCACTCTCGCCGGTGAGGCGATCACGAAGTGTGCTGAACTCCACAGGAGAGATGAAATAGGTGGCGGCGCCGGCAACGGGCAGCAAAAGACAGAAACCGAGAATAGCTGCGATCGACCGTCCTGAACCGAGCATTCCTGCGGCGAGCAACGCGCCGAGCAGTGCAATCACGACCAAGAGAATGATCGATCTGGACCCGCTGATCAGAGACGACAGTACAAGTCCGAAAGTGCAGGCGCTGAGGAGCCAGGTGCTTTGAATGACCCGCCTGTTCTTGGGCAGAAGCCATTCTCCCAGGCACAGGGCCATGGCCGTGCTGATCCAGATGGCAAAGAAAGCGACGAAGTTGAAGGTGCCGGAGACGCGCGCGACTTCAACGCCAGGCAAGCCGAATGCATCTCCTTCGGAGGTGCGATTTACAAAGGCGTTTTTTGGGGAAAGAGCCTGGGCGATCACCAGCAGTGTCATGGGCAGGCTGAGCCACATGTTCCAGCGGATGAAATCGCGTCGATATTTTTCAGTCAGGCAAAGTGGGAATACGACCAGCATGGGCAGGTAATACAGGTAGTGATGAAAGCCGACAATCGCGACGAGGACGGTATTGGTCGAATTTATGACCTGGAACAGCCCCTGGAGCACCAGGATGACGGACAGCAGCAAGCTGCCGACCAGGATCAACCCGCGCGTGAAAAGCCCTGACCAGAGCGCGTAGAGATAGGCCGCCGTGATGGGGACATCTTGAAACAGATAGAGGATGGCGACGTGAGGGAAGATCCATTTGCGCACGGCGCCGGTAAAGAGAATGCACCAGAAAGAGGCAAAGTAGAGTGCAGCCATTCTGCGAACGCGAAGAGCGTCGTAGGGGTTGAAGAGAGTGGCTGTTTCCACTGCTTGGAATGTTGTTGCCAAGTCCGCGCTATCTCCTATGCTTTGCAGAAGCGTTCAATTTGAGTCGCCCGAGGGCAAAGGGGAAGCTGACCGCCAAATTGAGTGTGTCCTAGCCGGACCTCAGAGCCCCATGGGGCAACAGGAAGGGCTGGCCACATCGCCGGAGCAGAGCCTGCATGCGTTGGGCTTGATTGTTCGCGCCTGTCGCTGGTGGCGTCGTGAGAATGCATCGGGAAACGGGCCGTGATCGGAGCGAAGAGGTCGGCCAGACCGAGCGCAAGCCCGGAGTCGATCCCGCGAGCAGCGATTTCATGGTCCATCCAACGACTGGCACTCATACTTCGGATGTCAATCCTCTTGACGGAATGGTCACTACGCTTGCAAAGAGACAAGTGCAGTCTCTATTAGACTATACCGGGCTGCAACGCATGCGGCTGCACTCCCGCCAAGCGACGAGATGGCCGATCTCACCCTCCCTTTATAATGAAAACGAGATATCCGGAGTGGGGATGCGACCCGATCGCATCCGCCCGCTTGTCTTCACCTGACTCTACGCCGCTCTCCAACCCAGTGCGAGGAGCCCCCTCGGGAAACGAGAACTTTTTTGTCAGAAGCCGCCCCGCAGAACGGCCAGATCCGAGGTCATGTCCCGGCCCTGGATGGCGTTCGAGGTATCGCAGCCGCGACCGTGTTTGTCTATCACTACGGCGGAGGAGCGCAATCGAGCATCCTGCCGATTCGGATCGTTGGCACCATCATTCATTTTGGCTGGGCCGGGGTTTCACTTTTCTTCGTTCTTTCGGGCTTCTTGATCAGCGGAATTTTGTGGCAGGGTTTCAGTAAGCCGGACTGGTGGAAGCGTTTTTATGCACGCCGCTCTTTGCGGATTTTCCCTCTTTACTATTTAGCTATTCTGATTGCCTTCGTCGCCGGCGTGGCCCTGGGGGCATCGCCAAGCCAGTACACCCCGCTGTGGATTTATGTCCTGTACCTGGGAAACTTCCCTCCCCTGGCAGAACAGACCGCCCATTTGCCCACCAGCTTGCATCTTGGCCATTTCTGGAGCCTGGCCGTAGAGGAGCAGTTTTACCTGATCTGGCCGTTTGTGCTGGGCGTTTTCGCGGGCAGACGTCGCAGCGCCATGCGCATGATCGTGTTTTTGTGGGCGGCATCGTTTGTGTTTCGCTGCGTCATGCAGACATGGAACCCGCCGGGCGACTGGAATGGCCTTTTTCTTTTTAGCCGGGCCGGCGAACTGCTGGCCGGGGCTTACCTGGCCATGGCGTTTCGCGGAGACGACCAAGAACGAAATCGCGTGTTTGCCTGGGCTCCGTGGACCTTTTTCGGTTCAGCGCTGCTGATCGTCGGGATTTCTTTTTATGCGGGCACTCCGCAATTCGAACCGCCGCTGATGCCCACGATCGGGATATCCCTTTGCAGCATTTTTTTCGCCAGCATGGTTGCGCTTACCTTTCGGCCGGGAATCCTGCAGAGATTTTTCGAGAACGGCTTTCTGCGCTGGCTGGGCAAGATCAGCTATGGCATTTACGTGTACCATCTGCTGCTGCATGACGGGTTCGTGTGGATTGTGAACCGCATCGCTCCGCATGCCAGCTATAACCTGCACCTGGTGCTGATTTTTGGGGTTGCCGCGGTGCTGACTCTGGCCATTGCTTCACTCTCCTTCTACACCTATGAATCGGCTTTCCTCCGCTTGAAGGAGCGGGTGGCCCATTGAGCGCGCCGAGCGACTCCGGAAAAGGACGCGGCTCAGGGAGCTGGAAAGGATGGAATGTTGGACGCAAGTAACACGCAACGCAGCGGCGGGAAGGGGCCAGCCATTCAATTCCGCGAGTTACGGATGGGCGAAGACGGAGCCGCGTTCAAGACACTGAACGAGGAGTGGATTTCGCGCTACTTTGTGCTGGAATCGAAAGACCGGGAGACGCTGGGCGATCCGGAAGGCACGATTTTGCGCAAGGGCGGCAAGGTAATTTTCGCGGAGTCAGGGGGGCAGACGGTGGGTTGCGTCGCGCTGATTCCGATGGGGGGGCGGCGTATATGAGTTGTCGAAAATGGCGGTTTCGCCGGCGATCCGCGGGCAAGGGGTGGGACGCAAGCTGCTGGAGTATGCGATCGCGCAGGCGCGTGCGCTGGGAGCAACATCGCTGTTCCTGGGGAGCAATTCAGTGTTGAAAAATGCTGTGCACTTGTATGAGTCGGTGGGGTTCACGCATGTGCCGGCGGAGAAGCTGCCGGATATGCACTACGCGCGGGCGGATGTGTTTATGGAGATGGGGCTGTAGCAGCCCACGCTCTGGTATGCCGCAGGCAAATGCTTCCTCGGCCAGAGGATGAATGACTCGCGACCTCACTCTTTTGGGGCATGGGGGGTCTTAGGCAGGATCCTTTTAAAAGCATTCTCAGAATTCCGCACCAGGGATATACACTCGTGCGGAGGTGCGACCATGCCTAAACGAACTCTCATGCTTTCGGCGCTTGCGGTGATGTTAACAACCGCCGCTCTTGCTGCGGATGTCCCCGGCTCGAACGACCCGCCGGGAATGAAGCGTTACGAAGGCAGCGAAATTATCGGGTACAGGGCGCCAAGGTTCGACGAGTTTCTGCTGCCGCTGGGCAAACCGACGTCGCAAGATCCTGCGAACTATGCGAAAAGCCTCAAGGTGGAGGGTCTGGTGAGCAGGTACACCTATGCTGCTCCGGAGGGCAGAACTCCCACCGAGCTTCTCCGCAACTACAAGCTCGAATTTCAACGGCTTGGCCTGGTGACACTCTACGAAAAAGGGACGAGCGATACCGGCTGGTTTGGCCCGACTTTCCGCAACATTGCGGTGGAAGACAAGATCGGCGACATTCTGGCCTACAACGAAGCGCAGGAACGCGTGCTGGTGGGCAAGTCGAAAGATGCTTCGCCAACCTATTATTACGTTTTTGTGACCTCCTTTCGGGACGGAAATATGCCGGATCGGCTGCGGCCGGTGGTGACCAAGGATCGCGCGCTGGCGGAGATAGTGGTGGTAACACCCGAGCAGATGGAAACCAAGATGACGTTTGTGAATGCGGGCGAGATGTCGCGTTCACTGGCGGATTCGGGCAAGATTGCGCTGTACGGTATTTATTTCGACACAGACAAAGACAGCTTGAGGCCTGACTCACAGGCTACGTTGCAGGAGATTGCGAAACTACTCGGCGCCAATCGCAGCCTTCGCGTTTCGGTGGTGGGGCATACGGACAACCAGGGCAAGCCCGACTACAACCTTGATTTAAGCCGGCGCAGGGCAGCGTCCGTGGTGCGCGAACTGACGACGAAATACGGGATTGCGGCGGATCGGCTGAGCTCGTTCGGCTGCGGTTTTTACGCTCCTGTCGGATCGAATGATACGGAGGAAGGCAAAGCGAAGAACCGGCGCGTGGAGTTGGTGAAGTGGTAGGGTGCCAGCTTTCTTCGGCCTACGGGCTTCATCGCACGTGGGGCCATTAGGCAAGCCATTCCCATAAAATACGGGGAAGCGATCCTGGCAAGAATTGCTGATCGATCGACAGAGAGTTCGGGCAGGACACCTGACTTCTCACAGATCGAAAACGGCCCACCTTGTACCAAGCGCGGGCGGATGAGTTGATAGGAATGGGGCTGCGGGACTGAAGCATGCCTCTTCCGTCCAAACGAGGTGGCGTGTCAGTCCAAGACGATCGGGAAGTCCACCTGATCCTCACACGCAAGTTTGATTTGCTGAATCGCTCCCTCGACCTGGATGAAGGCGTCAACGACTGCTGGATCGAATTGCGTGCCACTGTTCTCTGCGATGTATTCGATGGCACTCAGATGGGTGACGGGCGCCTTGTACACACGTTTCGAAACCAGCGCGTCGTAGACATCCGCCACGGCCACGATGCGCCCCACCGCTGGAATTTTATTGCCGCTGAGGCCCTGCGGATATCCTTTGCCGTCCCATCGCTCATGGTGGGTGAGGATAATATCGGTGGCCATGCGCAAGGTTGTTTGATCCTTCATTCCGGAGCTGCGTGCTGCGTCCAGAAACACTTTTCCGAGACTGCTGACATGGGTCTTGATGATTTCAAACTCTTCCGGGGTGAGGCGCTCGGGTTTGCGAAGAATGCTGCCGGGGACAGACACTTTGCCGATGTCGTGGATGGGAACTAATTCGTAGATAAGCTGGATTGATTTCGGCTTCAAGTGACGACGGAATTCGGGATGAGAGGCGAGGGCTTCGCAAAGGAGTTTTGCGTAGCGTTGAACTCTGATCACGTGCGCGCCGGTTTCCAAGTCGTGAATCCTGGTGAGCGACGTGAGTGCACCGACAATGAATTTGCGTGTGGTTGCCAGTTGCTTTTCCCATCGTCGTTTTTCCGTGGATACCCTCCAAATGGTGAGAGCCGCCAGATTTCCCAACAGCACCAGGGTGGCGGGGAAGGGCGAGAAGAGGATGTGCGTGCTGGCGAGCAGGATGGCGCAACCCGT
This sequence comes from uncultured Acidobacteriota bacterium, assembly GCA_903832475.1. GTDB lineage: Bacteria > Acidobacteriota > Terriglobia > Terriglobales > Acidobacteriaceae > Acidicapsa. The sequence goes on from CAILBQ010000440.1 coordinate 6,458, forward strand.
CCAAGTTGCAGCGACCAGGGAGAGGACCAGCGGCGCAGCCCAGACTGCATCGAGTCGACTCATGATCAAGCCGCTGACGGCCGACATCAGCAGCAGGAAGAGCAACTCTCCGCTCAGTGCTGCTCTCGGGATGCGGAGCGGGTCGTCCTGGATGAGATTGTCCATGGCGGTAGCCTGAACCTCGTATCCGGGGAAAGAAGGATCGAGCGGCGTTGCGACCGTATCCTGAAGACCCATGGCGCTGACCCCAACCACAACGACCTTGCCGCGCAGAGCTTCTGGCGGAGCTTTGCCGGCGAGAACGGCGGCTGCTGAAACATGGGGAATTGTCCCCGAGGTTCCGCGGTAACGCAGCAGCAAGTCGCTCTTGCTGTCGACCGGAACAACGGTGTTCTGAAGGCGTATGGAAGCAGCACCAGAGGAATTCGTATTCAGCTGCACGAGATCGATATGACGGTAGGTCATATAGGCCGACAAGGCCAGGCTCGGGTACATCCCCGACTGGAACTGAGCAATCAAGGGGACTCTCCGGAGAAGGCCGTCGCGATCGGGAGAGGCATTGAAGAACCCCACTCCGAGTGAAGCCTGGGACAGCAAGTCGAGACTGCAGGTAGCCCCGGAGGCGGTAAAGAACGCCGGGCTGTTGGCTCGGTCAGATTCCACCGATGCAAATGCCAGGGGGCGCAAAGCGCAATGCTGGCTTTCGGCAGGGCCGGGAGGAAATCTCAGCAAGAATCCTGTGACGAAGCGGCCACCCCGGAGTGTCGCTACAAGCTGGTCGTCATTGGTGTGGATCACATTGGAAGGGCCATGCGATGCTCGCGCGGCCGAGGTTTCGGATGGGAAAGGAGGGGCGGGGATGCCGAGGTCAGGCTCAGGGAAGACCATGTCCACAACGACGGTATCGGCGCCGGCTTGTTGAATTTCTCTGAGCAGCCGGCTGAGTTGATCGCGCGGCCAGGGCCAGCGGCCAAATTGAGAGAGGCTCTGATCGTCAATCTCAACAATTGCGACGCTGCCCGACGGGTTCCCCTTGTCTACCCAGGCAGTCAATAGATCCTTGGACTTTTGATCCCAATTGGAGAAGAAGATCGGCTGGAAAACTATCAAGAAAGCCGCGCACGCGAGCACGGCCGCTGTGATGGTCTTCATCTGGCTCGCGACTCCTTAACGTACAACCACTTCGACTCGCCGGTTCCTTGGCTCTGAAACGTTGTCTTTGGTTGGCACGAGCAGATCGCTGGCTCCGTGCGATTCGGTAAATATATACGATGAATCTACTCCCAGGTCCTCGATCATTTTCCTGGTCTGCTCGGCACGGGCCAGGCCCAGGCGGTAGTTTGAATCGCTATTCCCGGTCGTGTCGGTGTGGCCAATGATGGAGACATCGGTAGACTGACGCTCCTTGCAGGCCTCGAGGATTTTCGGCAGGATGGCGAGAGACTCCGCGGTCAGGGCGGTGCCCCCGATGTTGAAGTAGAGGGAAAATCTGACTTCGGGTGTTGGGATGAGCGCGAGAGTGCGCCCGAAGAGCCTCTGGATTTCACCAGCGTCCATCGCAACAGGCCTGGCAGGTGCGACATCCGCACGATCCACCGCCACAACGGTATTGGCCTGGGTGAGTTGTTGACTTCCGCCCGCATTTGTCACCACGATCGAGCCTGTTGTGCCATCCTCATTTGGCAACAGCACGAACAAATTCTGCGCCATGGGAGGCGGCGGCGGCGCTGGCGGCGCGGCATTATGGCAGCCGGCGGCGAGCATCGCTCCCATCAAAGCCAGGGAACTGGCTGCGTTCCGGGCCCTCATTGCGCCCTGCCGGTAACGCCCAGCCCAACGACAAACCTGGTGCCTCGTGTTCCAATCGAACCGACAGGCGTTTGAATCCTGACTGCCTCCGGTGAGAAATGGGCGATCTTGCCCGAGACGTAAGCCATCACTCCGCGCCCCAAATCCAAAAAGAGCGCGAACTTATTTGCGCTTGGGTCGTAGGTAAACTGGTCAATGGTGAGCTTCGTTTCGGGGCTGAGCGAGAGGCGAGTACCGTCGCGCATCATCACGGCCACATAACCATCGGGGCCGGTAATCAGGACATCCTTTTCCATCAAGTGCATGCCCTGCGTGGCTGTCATGGTTTCCGCACCGCGTTGCACGGAGCAACTGCCCTGAACAGCTTTGATACTGCCCGAAACAAGTTCCGCGGCACGCCCGCCGACTGCGGCACCGAGGCACACAATCACCGTGATTTGAAGCAGGGTTTTCAGGGGGAGCTCCGGAGCAGTAGGAGTGAGAGCAACATTCTGAACCGACCTGTCGACTCTGTCAATCAACAACGAGCGGGGCAGAAGCGCGTGAAATGCTGGCGATGATGCGACCAACATGCGTGCAGGCACTGCCTGGCGCGTTTTTGGACTTGCACCTATACTCTGCCCCCTGCCGATGGTCTCTTGACACGAACGGCCTGAGCCATGAAACTGCCAGAAAGCAGCTTGCATCTGAATTTTGAGCCGTTGCAGGTGTAGAGGGAATGAGCCACCAAGGCGGAAACGGACCCCATTGACAGGACCACAGACAGGGCGGCTCAGCTTCAGGCTGGCTTCGACGATGGAGAGCGTGGCCGAGGTGGAAGCGGCCGCGGAGAAGTTTACCCAGGCTTCGGGGCTGGACGAAGACGAGAGCTTTCGCGTGGTGATGGCGGTGCGCGAAGCGGCGGTCAATGCAGTGCTCCATGGCAACGGGTATGATCCCAATAAGCAGGTGAGCGCCAGCTTTGAAAACAATGGCAAATCGCTGGTGATGACCATTGCCGACCAGGGCGAAGGGCTCGATCCGGCAACGCTGCCCGACCCGCTGGCGCCAGAAAATCTATTGCGCGGCACCGGCCGCGGCATCTTCCTCATCCGATCCTTCATGGATGAGGTACACTTTCGTCAATTGCATCCCGGCACTGAGTTGACGCTCATCAAGCATCTGCAACCGGTCGCAAGCGAAGGCGCTGAGCCTACGAAGTAAAGACGGCCGAAGTACCAACGGCATACGAATTCAACGTAACCCCAAGGAGGGATTCTCTGTGGCACTATCCATTGCAACCCGGCAGCTAGATGGCGTAACAATTCTGGATTTGAGTGGGCGGATCACGCTTGGCGAGGGCAGTGTGCAGTTGCGCGATGCCGTGCGCGACCTGATCAGCAAGGGCGTCAAGCATGTTCTGTTGAACCTGGGCGACGTCAACTACATCGACAGCTCCGGCCTGGGCGAGCTGGTCAGCGCTTTCACAACCGCCAAGAATCAGGGCGCGGACGTGAAGCTGCTGAACCTGACGAAGAAGGTCAAGGATGTCCTGCAGGTGACGAAGCTCTACACCGTGTTTGATATTTTTGACGACGAAGCCAGCGCCATCGCCTCGTTCAAGTAAACAGTGGTTTTTAGCCAATTCCCCCTCCACCAAAATTGAAGGGCTGTGCCAGCGGAGACTCCGCGAGCACAGCCCTTTTTCCTTGTTGGGGAAACTTGCTGGGGTC
>CAILBQ010000441.1 GCA_903832475.1 uncultured Acidobacteriota bacterium
ATCAGTTCGCGCTCGCCTGGGGTGAGCGAGTTGGGCTCATGCAGCAGGATGTGAGCGAGTTCGCGCATGGGTTTGGCGGTTTCGGGACGGAAAGCAAATCCCGAACTGATACCGGGGAGTTCCTTGGGCAAATCGATGTGAGGCATGTTCAGACTCCTTGTGTTGCTGATTCCGGCAGGTATTCGCGGCTCATGGTGACGTAGCCTTCCCTGGCCGTCTTCTTCCCTCGCTCGCGATAGAGCGCTTCTTCCTGGGGCTGCCAGGTGGCCAAGCCGTCGACGTAGCGGTTGTACATGCAGAAAGCGGCGGCGATCAGCACTGTGTCGTGGATCTCGATATCGCTAGCGCCGGCGTCGCGGGCTTCTGCCACGTCAACGTCTGTGACGTGCTTGCCGCCCTTCTGAACTTTACTCGCAATCACCAGCAGAGTTTTCAATTTCAGAGAAATGTCGGCGTGCTGGAAATCGGCTTTGACGCGGCGAACGAGTTCTTCATCATCGTTCAGATGGGCTGCGGCAATAGCCCCGTGCACGGTCTGGCAAAAATAGCAGTCGTTGAGATAAGACACATAGGTTGCGATGAGTTCGCGTTCTCCGGGAGTGAGCGAGTTGGGCGCGTGGAGGAGTACTTCAACCAGTTCATTCAACGGCTTGGCGGTTTCCGGGCGGAAAGCCATGGGACCGCGAATGCCTTGCAGGCCGGGGGGAAGTTGGATATGTGGCATGAGGAAAGTCAGCTCCCTTCAGAAACGAGTGGCGAGGTGGATGTGCGGGGCGCAAAAAATCGGCGCAACGGCAGGCCGAGCAGCACGATGCCGACGCCCGCCAGCGCAGGCAGTGGATCGTGCATGAGTATCAAAAAAGCGATGATCGCGGAAAGCGCGATAAACAGGATAGGCGCGACCGGGAACCACCACGCGCGTACCGGCTCGCGCTGGCGGAACAGCGTCGATGCAGTGATGGCCAGGAAGATGATCGCCGAAAAGATGATGTAAGCCAGCACGCGATCAAAGGCGCCGAAAAGCAAAACCGCGAGCGCAAGTCCAGTCTGCAGCAGGATGGCGTTGGCGGGTGTGCCAAAGCGTGGATGCAATTTAGCGAAGGATGGGAAGAACGCTCCCGATTGCGCCATGGCATAGCAGACACGCGGCGCAGCCATGGTGAGCGCGGCAATGCCTCCGCAAACACAGATCAGCACGCAGGCAGAGAGAATACGTGCGCCCGCATCTCCGAAAAGGACGCCGCCAAACTGGGCAACGAAGGCAGTGTTGGACGTGATTTTCTCGACCGGAATGACGGACAGAAAGGCCGCGCTGATTAGCAGATAAACGATCGTCACCAGCGAGACCCCGCCCAGAAAGGCAATGGGCAGATTACGGCGTGGATTGCGTACTTCGCCTGCGATCTTGCCCGCTTCCCACCATCCACCGAAGCTGAAGAAGGCACTCATCACGCCGCCGGCGATGGCCGGGAAGATGGCGTCCGAACCCAGCCGTCGAGTCGCCAGGGGCAGCAGGTTACCAAGATGGGCATGACCCGAAACCGCTGCCCATCCTACCAATGCGAACAGGACGAGCAGCTTGAGCAGATTCGCCGATGACAAGACCGCACCGCTCAGGCGCGTACCGAGCAGATTGATGACGCAGAAAACACAAAGGGTGAGCGCCGGGACCACAGCCAGCAGCCACGGCGGCAGGGGAATCACCTGCGCCAGGTAGGGTGCGGCGCCCACGGCAAGAGCAGCGGCGACGCCGGGATACATGACCAGCGAACTCATCCAGCCGTACAGGAATGCCGGCCGTTCTCCATAGGCTTCGCGAAGGTAGATGTATTCTCCCCCGGACTCGGGAAAGCGAATGGCAAGTTCCGCGTAACAGAGCGCGCCGCACATGGCCATCAACGCCATGAATAGCCATACGCCGGCGAGCAGCAGCGGAGAACCCAGCGATTTGGCCATGGCCGCCGGGGTAAGAAAAATCCCAAGGGCAATCGACTCGCCCAGCACTACCGCCATTGCGGAAGCCAAACCAAGCTGTCGGCGCGGTGTGTTCATCCGGTGAATGCTACTTGGGCGCTCCGAGGGGTCGCATCCACCCTAAGTTGGAGCGAATCGGGCACCGTCTGCGCGGGTTTTGCCGGCTGGCAGCGGCGGGCCTTGTTTGCCAGCGTCAATTCTGTCCCGGGAGATGGCGCACAACCGGCAATCGCTATCTGGAATCAAAAGATTTGGACACCGTGCGAGCTAGTTGCGCGGAGAGCCCGCGAGGGTCACTGGCTGCGCTTGCTGACGGGCGATCCAAAGTTTCGCTTCATCCAAATAAACGCACGATACGGCCATCTCCTCAACACTCTGCCGGATTCACCTAAAACTGGAAGGAAAGCAATGACGCAGCGTACGGTACTGCCTGGAACTCCCTACCCATTGGGCGCCACCCCGCATCCCCATGGAACGAATTTCTCCGTCTATTCGGAAAACGCAACCGCTGTTTCGCTTTGTCTATTTGACGAGCAGGGCAAGCAAACCGACTGCGTTGAGATGCATGAACGCACCGCGTACATCTGGCATGTGTTCCTGAAAG
>CAILBQ010000442.1 GCA_903832475.1 uncultured Acidobacteriota bacterium
CGAATCGCTTGCCGGTTTACCTGTGTTGAGGTTCCGATCGAAACGCGGAAAGTTACTGCTGCTCACCTCTAACCGAATGCGATGCCCCTTCAGAAAAACATTGCTCGTCGACCAAAGGGAAATCTTGTACTCAATCACCTTGCCCGGCTCGATCAATGTGGCACGGCTCTTCGAATCCCGATAGCGCGCACGCAGAATGCCTTCGGTCAGATTCTGCGCAAAACCATCCGGGCCCACATCCACCAGGTTTGCGGTGAAGTCCGTGTCTACCGCGGTCGAACTTGCAAATAAATCCAGGATGATAGGTCCTGTTACTTCTGTATCTGTGTCGACAGGCGGCGTTGAATACACCAGCACGTCGGGTCGTCCCTCGACGCTGCGCTGGTCGCGCGGACCGGGCGCCAAATGCTCGCTGTCACAGCACAGAGGACCCCCAACCGTCGGCACCGGATTCATCGGATCGTATTCGTACTTGTCAGACGATTCCTTGCCGGCTCGTTCGGTAGACAGGACACCGTTGCCGGAAAGAGTATTGGCCTTCCCGGCCGAGTGGAGGAAGTAGCTTGTATCCTTCGCGCGCTCGAGAGGCCAGCTTGCTTCCTCTCGCCACCGGTTTTCGCCCATCACAAAAATCCGTACCGGCTTCCCAGAAGCAAATTCATTCTGCTTTCCCTTGAACAAGTAGTCGTACCATTCCAGCGTGGCGCGGTTCTCGTCAAATTCCTCCGCCGCCGGGCCAAAATCCACGCTGCCGATCTTGCGGCCGCCGCCCGAGTGTCCGCCAATCACCACCAGTAAGTGCTGTTTCTGGCGAGCATCTTCATTGCCCGCATGCGCTTTCATGCCAGCATAGTTGCGCAGCGATCCATCCTGAAAAATGTCGTACCATGCGGCTATCGTGAGGGCCGGCACCTGGATCGACGCAAATCTTTCATCGATCGCCCATTGCTTCCAGTAATCGTCATACTCCGGATGAGATAGCCAGTCGAGAAAATAGGGCGCCAGTTCCCGGGTAAGTTCGCCCTGATTGGCAGGAAGCTTCATGTTATACAGCGGGTAGTTTTTCAGAGGCAGTACCGTGCTGCCGACCACCGCATTGTCACCACCGCGCAACACACGATCCATGGTGTCCTGCGCCAGTCCCGAGGTCCATGACTCATTGAACCACTGCTCAAATGCGCCGCCCTGGTATGTCCAGTTTTCGTGGTAATTGCTCGCCGTCACCACGGGGCAAATGCCCGCAAGGTGCGGAGGATGACCCACCGCTGCCAGCATCTGCGTCGCGCCTACATAAGAGCCGCCAAACATGCCCACTTTGCCATTCGAATGCGGAAGCGCCGCCGCCCACTCGATCGTGTCGTAGCCATCGTCCGTCTCATTTTTGAAGGGATACCAGTCACCCGCGGAAGCATATCGCCCGCGCACGTCCTGCACCACGACCATGTACCCTTTCTCTGCCGCTCCCCGCCCAAAGTCCGCCGCATTGGCCTTGTTGTAGGGCGTCCTTTGCAGCAGAACAGGGTACTTTCCGTCCCCCTCAGGACGGTAGATATCGGCGCGCAAGTCAATGCCGTCGCGAGTCTTCATGACGACATTGTGCTCAACCACAGTCTGGACAGCTGTTTGCGCCCAAGCAGACTGCAACAACCCCGCCGAAACCACAGACAATGCCATAAATACCAATCGCTTCATGCCAGAATTCATACCTGCGACTCTTCGCCCCGCTAACGTCAAGAATTCAGAAACAGAGAACACAAGAACTATATCCTGCAACCGCAACAACCGGCTCACAACTTCCGCACTTTGCCTGCATCGAAAGATGGGAGTAACACAAGCGGCGTCGCCGTTATCCTGATAGGGTGAAACTGCTGGCTGACCTGAGTCGCGCATACAAGCCGGATTGCCTCGATCGCATCGGGCCTTTGTATCTTCCCCTCGCGCGCCGCCTCTGCACATCGGATGCTTGCCGGTCCCGCTCTGGCCGTCCTGTCCTTCTGCTCGGACCCCTGATTTTCCTGCTCGCTGCCATGCATGTGACAGCGCAGCCATCCTCACCACAACTCATAGAGCCCCAGACATCGCAGGATCAGATGCCGGGCATGAGCCACGATTCCATGGCCTCGAGGCAAGGCATGGGCGACCTCATGCAGCAAATGGAGCCCCGCACATTCCTGCAAGAGATGCAACACCACGCAGCTTCCGGCACCAGCGCAGAGCCCAACTCGACGCCCGCGCCCATGCTCATGTCCATGCACGGCCAGTGGATGCTGATGTTTCACGCCAATGCATTCATCGCTGAAATCCAGCAATCCAGCCCTCGCGGTGGCGACAAGCTATTCTCCACCAACTGGTTCATGTTCATGGCAGAACGCAAGCTCGGCCCGGGCCAACTGACGCTGCGCGGCATGCTCAGTCTTGAACCCGCGACCATCAGCGGCGAACGGTACCCGTTGCTTTTTCAGCAGGGCGAGACGGCCTACGGAGTGCCCATCGCCGATGGCCAGCACCCTCACAACTTCCTCATGGAACTGGCCGCGCTCTACGACCTGCATCTCGGCCGCAACACCCTGCTGAGCGCATACCTGGCCCCCGTCGGCGACCCGGCCCTCGGACCCATAGCCTATCCGCATCGCGCCTCTGCCTCCGAAAATCCCGTGGGCACTCTTGGCCATCATCAGCAAGACTCGACACACATCGCTTACGACGTCGCCACCGTAGGTCTCACCCATCGCATCGCGCGGATCGAAACCAGCGGCTTTCACGGCCGAGAGCCCGGCGAGGAACGCTGGAATCTCGATCAGGGCGCCATCGATTCGTGGTCAATTCGGTTCACCTTGCAGCCGGGGCAATACTGGAGCGGCCAATATTCCTATGCCCGCCTGCACAGTCCAGAAGCGCTTTTCCCGCTCGAAAATCAGGAGCGCATGACCGCTTCAGTTATGTATAACAAGCCGTTCCGTGAAGGCAATCTGGCAAGTTCGTTGCTATGGGGCCGAACCCGGTCTCTCTCCGATTCTTCCAAGGAAAACAGCTATCTTTTCGAATCAACGATACGGTTCGCCACGCAGAATTATGCCTGGACACGCATCGAAAACGCCGGCCGCTCCAGTGAACTGCTCAACGGCGAACATCCCCTGTCCCCAAATTTCACAGAGACGCCCCTCACCCACGTGCAGGCCTACGCCGTCGGCTATGATCGCGACATCGATATCATTCCCCATTGGCGCACAGCCTTCGGAGGCCAGGTCACGCTGTACGGTGTCGGCCAACCTTTGCAAAGCGTCTACGGGACGAACCCGATCGGCATCAATCTATTCCTCCGCCTTCGTCCCTTCTCAGACAATCAGCGCTGATGCAGACAGAGAAAACGTCGCAGACTCCGTCGATTCGGTCATTGCGCCTTGTCCGGACTGGTAGGGGTGGGGACATCTTTCGCATCCCCAAGCATCTCCCAACGCTGCAGAGCGATCGGAACGTTCCCGTTGAGCCAGACAGAGTCGTTGAACTTGAGCATGGAAAAGCTCTTTGCTTGTTCCCGCTTTGCATCCGCCAGAAGATCCATGATCTGCAGTTTGCCGACTTGATAGGAAATGGCCTGCCCTGGAGTGCTGGCAAACATGGCCGCCTCCGCGAGAGCCGTCTTCTTGTCCATCGGCACAGTCGCTGCAAGGTAGTCCGCGGCCTGTTGCAGCGTGAACTCCCCAAGTGCGAGTTTGACATCCACCTCAACACGCAAGGCCCGCAGGCGCATGAAGCTGTAGATGGTTTCTCGCGTGTGAGGATTATCGTCAAAGAGCCCTGCCTGCAACATCATCTCCTCGGCATAAAATCCGATGCCTTCATTTGCCCCGGAATCGTAATAGTGTCGGCGAATCGGGTCAGGATGACTCCATGAAAGGCAAAGCTGGAAGTAGTGGCCGGGAACGCCCTCATGCACGATGATTGGGCGCGGGTCACGCGCTGTCGACAAATGGAAAAACCCTAAGTCCGGGCTAGGCTTCCGGATGTAACTGATGCCATCCTCTTGCAGCCTGGAGGGCCCCGTCAGGTCATCTGTCACCCCCAGATCCTCGAGCGGCTCCAGATAGGTTGGCAAGAGCAGATTGTGGTAGTGCTTCATAGAAGCCGGCACAGTGAGTATCTTGTTTTCGACCAGGAAAGCGCGGACTTTCTCCTCGTCCTCCCTTTCCGCTTTGATCTGTTCCGAAGCGCTCGAAAAGATAGGCGCGGCTGGTTTACCGGCTAGTCTTTCTTCTTGATACGCTTCAAACGCGACTGACCGGCTTCGCTCTTCCGACCCCATGGCCAGCAGTTGCTCCGGCGTATAGGGCAGGAGTGCCACATTCCTCAAAAAATAGACGTAATTGTCCCGTCCGATAGCCGTTTCCGTGCGGGCGCTCGGTAGCGCAGCCTCAAGCCAGCCTTGGTATTGCTCTAGCGCCTTTACAGCCGGAGTGACAGCCTCGTGCAGCGCTTTAAAATTCCTTTCTGAAAACTGCGAAGCAAGCCCATCCTCGGTACGTTTTACCCGCTCCGCAACATGGTCGAGCGCGTCAACGCCAAGCTGCACAAATGGCTTTCGCATGTCGGTCAGATTGACTTCCGCATCGCGCACCGTGGAAGGTATCTGTTGAAATCGCGCGATGATTTCCTGTTGCCGTTCCTCTGAGAACGGCGCGGGCGGTAACAGCAGAATAAACACCGATCCCAACGTCTGATCGACGTAGAAAACAGGATCGCGCTGCCAGTCCTTCACCACCGTTAGCTCCCAGCGCACCCGGGCCAGCGCGGAACCGAGCAATCGATAATCCACCTGCTCAGGAACCGGACTCTGAGCCGAAGGCGCAATCCTCTTCCACTCTTCCTCGAACTCCGCCAACCGCTTGAGTCGTTGCTGGATCGCCTGTGGAGACCAGTCCACAGTAAAGCCAGAGGGCCGTTCAATCCTGGGAATGTCGTCGTTGGTGAATGGCTGTTCCTGCGCTCGCCACTGCCAGAAACGATCACTCAGACCGGCAACACTCTGTCCATGAACGTTGACCGCAAAGGCTCCCAACAGGAGGACTAGACACAAGGGCTTGCGAATATTCAAAGGCGGCTCCGCTCGAATTAAAGTGGATACAAGCAGCCAGTGTATCCGACATTTCGGCGCGTTTCGGACGAATTGCCTTGACTACCGGGGAATCACGGTCGCATCCGCGCCACAGTGCGAACATCCGCTTCGATCGAATTCGCTACTCTCGCGAGACGTTCGTAGGAATCCAACCGGTCCGCATGCTCATAGGTGTCGGTCACCGCAATGACCTCATTGGCTCCCGTCCGAACGATCAGTTCCTCCAGACCTTCCCGAACGGTGTCCTCGGAACCAACAATCGCGGCGCTCAACTTGCTCTGCACGATCTCCCGCTCCCACGACTGCCATATGCCATCCATCGACTCGACTGCCGGCAGCAACTCGACCGGCCGATTGCGAATCAGGTTCAGAAATCGCTGCTGCGGTGTGGTGAACAAACGCTGCGCCTCAGCATCCGTCCTCGCTACGATCAGCGGGACTGCAACCAGCAGGTGCGGCTCGCTGAGAACAGCGCTGAGAGTGAAATTACTCCGATACAACTCCGATGCGGCGTAGAGAAGGTCAGGCGCGAAATGCGCCGCGAAGGCAAAGGCAAGTCCCAACTCTGCCGCCAGTCTCGCGCTGAAAGTGCTCGACCCCAGCAGCGTGATCGGAACATTGGTTCCCTGCCCGGGGATGGCCTTCACTGCCTGCCCAGGCCTCTCCGGCCCAAGGTACGCTCGTAATTCAGCAAGCAGCGAAGGGAAATCATCGCCGGTCTGGCCAAGATCGCGCCGCAGCGCGCGCATGGTCAACATGTCGCCGCCAGGCGCGCGGCCAAGCCCGAGATCGATGCGGCCAGGATACAGCGACTCCAGCGTCCCAAACTGCTCGGCGACCACCACCGGTGCGTGGTTGGGTAACATCACGCCGCCGCTCCCCACGCGAATGGATCGGGTCGCGGCCGCAATATGCCCAATCAATACAGACGTTGCCGAGCAGGCGAGGCCCGCAATCGAGTGATGCTCTGCCAGCCAATAGCGCCGGTATCCCCACTCTTCTGCATGCCGCGCCAGGTCCACGGAACGCCCCACAGCGCTGCTCACGGCTTCACCCGGCCGCATGCTCACCAGGTCCAAAATGGTAATCGCCAGTCCTTGATTCTTCATCCTTTTTTAGATGTAGCAGAATCGCAACCGATGCCTTCCCGTTCAGAAAAGCATTCGATCCGCACAGGAAAGATGAATCAGGGCCGCGCCGTGGCCGCTTTGGTCCGATCCAGGCCAGCGCCACGCTGCGCAACCGTGGGTATGGTCACCGGCGACCGTCCGCCGATGGCGATCTCGCCAAACAGAGCGCGCACCAGCGCCGTCCCTGATTCGGCTGTATTTGAAAAGGTACAGAGATTCGCGCCGACATTGGGCAATCCAATTCCAACATAAGGGCTGCCGAACGCCACAAACACCGTCTTGTCGCCGGCACTCTTCAGGAGGGAGGTCAGCATCCCCGTTCCACTTTGCTC
>CAILBQ010000443.1 GCA_903832475.1 uncultured Acidobacteriota bacterium
CAGCCCCGCCGTTCGATCGGGAGAAAAGGCCGCCAGCATCGCGGCGCATCCTTTCGACGAGCCGCACCCGATCGCCTGTGTCGCCAGGTCTAGCACGATGTATTCGCCTGTCTCCAGCTGCGAACATCCAATGGCGATCACCGCCTTGTGGCTGCTGGTGGCCGCGACCGCATACGGAACCGCCTGCCCGCATTGCGTCGGCAAGTTCGCCACGCTTGCTAACGAAACCGTCTTCGTGGCATTCGCGCCCGTCAGATCGACAATCGAAACGCTGCTGTCGCCGCCGTTCGACACCACCAGCGTATTGAAGTCTGGAGTAATCGCCAATGCCCCAGGCGCCTTGCCCACCGGGATTGGAGTGAGGAACTGCTGCTTGGCAAGATCGAACACATCGACCGCCGTTGACCCCACGTCCGCCGCATAGAGGCGCTGCCGGGCCGGGTCGTAGACCATCTCGGCCAATGTGCTGCTGCCGGCAAAATTCTGCGCGCTTTTGAGATAGTCAAAGCCTCCCGCAACCGTCGCTGTCCCCGCCGGCGTCGTCACCACGATGTCGGCCGCGCCAGGGCTCCCCGGAGGCGTGGTAAACACCACCTGGTCGAGCGGATAGGGAAATGAAATCCTCGCTGCAGCGAAGGCGCGCGTGACAGTCGCAGCCTGGCCGCCGACCGTCACGCTGATTTGCGACGCATCGAAGGCAAGGCCGTACCCGAATAGCGTCACCGACGTCCCTCCCGTCGCGGGCCCAGAGTTTGTCCCCACTGCGTACACACTCGAACCGTAGCTGTACGCGTTGGCAGCAATGCCCACCGACCCATCCGAGTTGGTTATCGTCACGCTCACTGGCCCTGCCGTCTGCGAAGCGGGCGGCGTCACTTGAATGCTGGTCGGCGGACTGGGAACCAGGTTCGTTCCAGGCGTCGCCTGCGCTGATCCTGGAGCCGCACCAAAGTACACCTGCGACTGCGACGTGATCCCCTGTACAGCATTCACGATAACCGGCGCGGGCGCATCCAGCGTGCCCTGCGGCGGCGTCACCGTCATGTTCACGGGGACATCGACTCCAACGGCGCACGGCGAACTCAGATCAAGGAACATCAACGCGCCGCTGCCTGACGTAAAAATCATGTTGCTTTCGTCGATGTCAGTAGCGAAGCCTCCGCGGCCGGTACCCTGCCCTGAGGCCAGCCCCACAAAGGAAAGATCGCTCGCGTTCAGCGCTGTCGTGTAGCCGCCCGCCTGCAAGTAAAGGTACCGCCCATCGCGGCTGAAAATCACATCGGAGGCGCTGGTCGCAATCAAAGTGCTGCTGTCGATCTGGTATGTCGCCAGCACCCTGAAGTTTTGGTCGTAGAGCGTCACCTGGTCGCCGCCGGGAAGCGACGGCGAAGCTCCCAGCACCGCCATTCGGCTTCCATCGGAATTCAAGGCGACCGCGCCGGCTGAGAGGTTCTGCACCGGACCATAGCTGTTGGTCGCGGACTTGAAGATGGCGATCCCGTTGACGTTCGCCACCACCACCTTGCTGTGATCCGCGCTGCGCCGCATGATGGAGTTCGAGGCGCTGAAGTTCGCGGGCGTCGGATCGCTCCATGCATCGGTGGCCGGATCCCATTCTTGCGGAGGATACCCGCCGCTCGACACCAGCACCTTCCCATTCGCCAGGATTACCGGCTGGGCGGGCGGGGCGAGGAGGCCCAGGTTGCCTTCCTCCAGCGGCGAAGGCACGTGCACTTTTCCCGCAATCTCGAGCCCGACCGGGTCGACCCAGTACATGGAATTGGTAAACGTGCCCACCAGTACGCGGCTTCCATCTGGAGTGACGTCCAGTCCCCAGGGTTCCGGCACCGGAATGCTGGCCACGGCCTGCGCGGTCGTCGATGAGAAGGCCTTGACCGTGCTGGTCTGCTGCTCTCCCGCAAACACCAATTTGCGTGCCGGATCGTACACCACTCCGGTTACGTCCATGTCGGTCGGGACCACGGCGGAGCGAGAAAGGCTGGTGCACGCCTTGGCAGGAGAGGTGACCGCGAGCGTCAGCGGCACATTCACCACGTCTCCGCCGAGCGCGCCTGTCAATGGCACCGGATAACTCCCCGATCCTACCACGAAGCCAGACTGAAAGCTGACCGTAGTCTGCGGCTGCGCCGCCGTCAGGGATTGGGCGCCCAAGCTCACGCTCACGCCGCTGCTTCCCACCAGCGCGGAAGGAATGTTGAGAAGCACGCTGCTGGTGCCAAAGTTGGCCCCGGGAACCAGCGTCACCTGTGCGCTGGCTTGCCCGTTCGGCCCGATCGTGACCGTCGCCGGAGAAACATTCACCTGGAAATCAATGGCGGCCGTCACCGTCGTGTTCACCGTCATCGAGTGGCTCAGAGTCCCGCTCGTGGCCTGCACCGTGAGCGTGCCGTTGCCCACTGCGGCCGCTTTCGACGCTCCGATGCCCACGCTCAGCGGAGAGGTGGGCGAAGCGTAGTAGGGAGGCCCCGGCGCCGATCCCGCCGATACGGAAAACCCCGCCGGCAGGTTGGGAAAAGTCACCCCCACCGATCCGGCAAACCCGTTCACCGGAACAACCGAGATGGTCATGGTTTGACCAGTTCCCAGTT
The DNA here is from genome assembly GCA_903832475.1 of uncultured Acidobacteriota bacterium. Classification (GTDB taxonomy): domain Bacteria; phylum Acidobacteriota; class Terriglobia; order Terriglobales; family Acidobacteriaceae; genus Acidicapsa. The sequence continues at coordinate 2,610 of CAILBQ010000443.1, forward strand.
GCTGCAGTGACAACGACGCAGGAGAAATGGAAAGGCTAAAGTCCTGCGCCGGGGGAGGAGGTGTCGAGCTGCCGCCGCCTCCACCACAACTCCCCAGACACATCGAGACGGCCAGCAGAGCCACTACCCGGCAAAGAAGGAGGAGTGCCGAACCATGTGCCACCCAGGAAACTATTGTCGCTTTCACGTCCGCGCCTCAATCCTATCCCCGCGCAGCCGGGCGGCTCCTTGAGGAAACGAGTCAATCATCTAGGCAAGTTTCGCCTCACTATACACCTGACATCCTCGCCGAATAAAACTCGGCCTCCTACCCTGATTGCTTTTTTGCGAAGGATGCGCTTCCAGTACCGGCGCCGCCAGGCAAGATTGGTCAGTTCCTTCAGAAAGCTTCGCCCCACCTTCTCTATGCATAAACACAGCAATCAATGTGCAAATGCATTTTCAAGTCACGCCGCGACTTGCATCGAAACCCTCTTGACAAGCCACTTTTTCGCTTTTGGCGAAAACAATCAAAATTGTTCCACGTGTAACAATCCGCAGCTGCAGGCGCACACAAATGCTCCACGTGGAACAATTTGAAGCTTTCTTTTCGCCGCGCCCGACCGCAACGAGCCTGACGCTCGCAAATTGTTCCACGTGGAACAATTCGCATGCCGTCCATCCAGCTTTCCTGTGCGTCACACGCCCCGCGCATATAATTCGTCTAGGGCAAGGGCCGGCGCATCCCGGCCGTCTCTCCTTCCCCAGGAACGCACGTGAATCTGCCCAACTCCATCACGCTGAGCCGCATTGTCATGATCCCCCTGCTGCTCTGGATCCTGTCGCCGCGCTTCCCCCTGCAAGGGGCATCCGGCGTGCAGGAGCTGCTGGCGTCTGTGCTTTTCATCCTCGCCTCCATCACAGATGGCGTCGACGGCTACCTGGCTCGCAAACGCGGCCAGATCACCACCATGGGCATCCTGCTCGATCCGCTGGCGGACAAAATCATGGTCACGGCCGCCTTCATCGCGCTGGTCGCCTACAACCCGTCGGTGGTCAAGGTGTGGATCGCCGTGGTCATCATCGGCCGCGAATTCCTCATCTCTGGCCTGCGCTCGATTGCTGCGTCTGAGGGATTCACCATCCAGGCCTCGGATCTAGGCAAACTCAAAACCGTCATCCAGATCGTGGCCGTGGTCTCCGCGATTCTTGCCCACCAGTGGTATGAGTGGAATTTCTGGGGCTTTATTGTTCCCGTCAAGTGGACTGCCGTGACCGCGATTTACTTTGCCACGCTGGTATCGATCATTTCAGCCGTCGATTACTTCATCGGCTTCTGGAAGCGCGTTGACCACGCCGCCGCCGATCGCCGCAAATCCTTCATCATGACGCGCAAGGGCGGCCGCAGCATCTCCCCGGCCGAGTAATTCAACGCAAGCCTGCAAAAGAAAAGCCCCGGCGCGAAGCCAGGGCTTTTCTTGTTGGGATGAGCAGTCGTTAGACGGAAACCAGCGCCGGTTCCAGTTGCGGAGTGGCCGGTTTCAGTGCGGGCGCCATCGCTGCTACTGCCGGTGCGCTGGCCGGCGCGGGAGCATGCTGCGCTGCGGGCGCATGCGCGCCGCGCGTCAGGCGGTGAACAAAGTGGTACGGCGGCCACGGGCCGGAGATCTGCAACTGGCACTCACGCATCATCGCGCTGGTGGTGGTGAACTTGTTCTGATAACGCTCCACGCACTTGCGGTCAATGAGGTGAGCGATGTCCAGAATCATTTTTCCGCTCTCTGTCAGCCGGCAGCTGACTTCTTCGTCCAACGGAGAGAACATGCGGTGCATCTGGAAGCTGACGGCGCGCGCGCGTGTCTGGCGCTCCCGCTGACGAGTGGCACTCTCGCGCAGGTTGGACAAGTATTCTTTGCCTACGCCTTCCAGCGAGATGTGTTTGTCCAGTTCGCGGCAACAGTCATCCACGTGGATCTTCAAGTGCATTTCGGTTTTGCCGTGGAGGCGTTCCAGGTTGCTTTGAAACTGCCGTTGGTTGGAGCGGATGGATTTTCGGAGGGATTCGTCGTCCTGAAAGACGGTTCCAAAGCGGAAAGGCAGGACGGTTGCGTGTTTGAAGCAGTCAGTGATGACGCGGGCGTGATCGACGCCGGCTTTTTGATTCATGTTTTCTGCGGGATTATGTTCGCTGACGACGATAGCTAAGTCACTGGCGGGGTAGAGGAAGACCTGATTTCCACTGACGCCAAGTACGGATTCGAGTGGGATTGGTTTTCGATGACGGGCTAATTCTGGGAAGGCTTGTTTTTCGCTGATGCAATAGGCATACCATGCCATAACGTGCACACTCCCTGAGGCGGCGTGGGTATCCACCGCCAGATTTCTTACCGTTCGGTTACGTACTGGGGCCAAGCATTACCGAGCATGATCCTGTTGTCAGGATTTGCGGACGTATCTGAGCGTCGTACCAGGTGATTTCGTCCCAAGACTACATAGCGGGATTGATCTAACGCGAATACTAGCCCCTGCCAAAGACGACTGGCAATGACTAGTGCAGGTTATTCCCGAAAGGGGAGCAAAGTTCGTGAAACTAGGGTTTACGCCACGGCATTAATTGTTGACAGGGTGAAAACTATCTTGGGTAAGCGTATTCTCAGCTTTGCACCACTTTCGGGGCTGCTTTGTTTTGCCGGCTGAGCATGTTCCGGTGCCTGCGAAGTTGCCGCAGCGACGCGGGAAATAAGTTGGCTGAGATTCTTCGCAACGAAGTAAAGTGAAGCATTCGCGGAATGAGCGCGATGGCCGGCCCCGCGCTGGAGTTTTCATCCATGTCTCGAAAATTGACCGTATTTCTGCTGCTGGTTCCTTGCCTGGCGCTGGGGCAGGCCTGCAATCCCAGCCGCTACGACGGACTGAATCATCACGTCTGCGACGCGGTGAATCTGGCGGAGCGGTTTGTGGAGGAGGGTGAGCCGGCGGCGTCGCTGGCTGTTCTGAAGGATCTGCCGACCGATGGAACGGTTGCGCCGGAAATCGCGACGGCGGTGCGAGTAGAGCGCATCCGCGCGCAGGAGGCGTCCTCGGTGGAGTCGGTGAAGAAAGCCGGCTACGTCCGTAGCTTGATGGCCAGCCTGGGCTCAAAGGCAGCCAGCCTGCTGACATGGTTAATCCTGATTGCCATCGCGGCGTTGATCGTGGTGGCTATCCGCGCTGTACCGAGATGGAGCAAACCGGACAAGAAAATGCTGGTCTCGTTCATCGATCGAACGACGAGCAGCCCGTCCGACGCGGCCAACTTTGTGTTGAGCCAGGAGGCCAGGCGGCTGATCACACCGCTCGAAGACTGCCGGCCGGAAGAGATGCGGGAGGGGTTGATCGACAACGGTCAAGGCGCGACGTATGTCAATCTGAATCCGCTGCAGCCGGCCGGTACGCTGGAGACGGCGCTGGGATCGGCGGCGGCGCTCGATCTTGGAATTTTCAAACTAACGCCACAAGCGCTTTTCAAAGCCTTTCAGTCGGCTCGACAACCTCGTTACGCGAAAACTGTGGAAGGCCTGCTGACGTCTTCGGGCGATACCACCTTCCTTTCTGTGAGCATGCTCGATGCCCGCGGAAGAGTCGCTCCAAAGGCGGTGTGGACGGCTGCCAGCAGCGAGGCCAATGCGCGTGAGAAGGTGTTGCGAGAGGTATTGGCCAAGCTGGTCATCTACCACGCAGCCGAGCACCCCTCGACCTCGTACACCGCGACCACTCGATGGAGAAGCCAGGCTTTTTTCCAGCAGGCGATGGACGTCAGTCATGCCAGTCCAGCGGAGGACACCAATGCGCAGGTGCAAATGCTGCTGCAGAAATCGCTGCAAGACGACCCATCCAACTGGATGGCGCGCTACAACAACGGCCTGTATCTACACTTGCTGGGCGACTACGACGGAGCCAAGCGGAACTGGATCAAGCTGCAGGAGACTCTGAATTCCAAGGCCTGCCCGGCATCGCTTACCCGGTACATCGCTGAGGTGGATAAGGGGTTTGTCAACAGCGTGGATTACAACTGCGCGCTTGCCCAAGCGAAGATCGCGGAGGGCGCTGAAAACAAGGAAGTTGTCTCCATCCTGGAGGATCTGAAAACGAGGGCGGAGGGGGACCTGAAGTATCTCTGCCTCAGTGCGCTGGCCTCGGCCAAGAGCGTGGAATTTGAACGGAAGTTCTACGAAATCAAACTGTCTTCAAAGCCCAGACCGGCAGAGACCAGGAAAGAGACTGCCAGTGGGAGCAAGGCTGCGGCAAAAACCGACACGCCCGTTGCAAAAGAGGCTCCCACGACGAACTGGGTTACGGTTGTTCAACTGGCGACTAAGGAGATCCGGGGGGAGATCGATTCCATCACCGAGGGACTGATCCAGGTGATGAATGATTCCGAGCATCCATCGCGGAGTCTGGCGCTGGCGACTGCGACAGCGCGCAATGCCCGCGGCTCGGTGCGCGCGCTGATGAACGAACCCCGGCTTGCGCTGGACGATTTCCGTTCGGCAATGGTGCTTGATCCGGAATTCATTGACCCTGGAGTGAATGCGGCGATCGCTTTGCGAGACTTATATCGCCATCAAAAATTCGGCCGGCGGACGTGGAGGCTTGAGGCTGAAGTTCTTTTGAATGGCGTGCTGCGGCAGGATGCGAGGAATCGCGAAGCTCATTATCAGATGGGGCAACTGCTGATCGATCCTTCCGTATTCCGGCTGGAGGAAGCGGCGGACCATTTCGCGAAGGCGGACCCGCATAGCTGGGCTGCGTTTGAGCTGGGCAACCTGTATTTGAGTCCGAGTTATGAAAAGGCGGATCGCCTGGAAGCGCTGAAGTGGCTGCGCAAGTCAGAGCGTCTGGCCGATGAGCCGGACCAGAGGGCGCTGACGCTGGCCACACAATTGCTGCGGCAGGTCCAATATCAGCTAGCGCAGCGGGCAACTGCCAAACAGGCTGGCAGTGCCGATTTTTCCAAGCCGGGCTACGATGCGTTTCTGCTGGCGCAAGACGCATTCCGATTTGCGGGTAAGGTGGCAAAAGGGGGTTGGGATACGCGCGTGCGGCGCAAGGCGGCTTTAATCGAAGCGCGAGCCAAGGCGGTCATGGATCAGATTCAGCAGGCCGGCCATGAGCCCGGCGTTTCTGAAGCAGAGCCGGGTACAAAAGTTTCGGCTGTAACGGACTGGGAACAGGATGACGGTGGGGCCGATGCGGACGAGGCGTCGGGCGCGGATTGATGGGAGCGCGAACGCCTATTTCGCGCTGCGCAGTGTCATAGCAGATTGTCCTTTTCGCAGTGGGATGACCTCAAGTGTCTGCCGAAGGGCTGATGGACGGGAGATGAGTTAAGCCGAAAGGCTCGCGGCTAAAGCCGCCGCGGTACTTTCGAGCACCGCAGAAGCCTGAGGGCTGCTGCTCCCTCCATAGTGCGGGAGCTTCCTCTGCAAGCGAAAATTCCCTCCGCAGTGCGAGAGCTTTCTCCCGCACACGAAAGCTACCGCTTGGACACGGAAGGCATTCCAGGAATCGGGCTCTCCTGCGTGCTTTTGAAAAACCACTGCTTATGAAAAGGGCAGAAAGATCTGGAAGACCGAACCGGAAGCGCCGGGCCGGGTTGAACTGCGGACACGCAGGAAGCCGCGATGGCGAGTGACGATGTCGCGGGCGATCCACAGACCCAGGCCGGTGCCGTAGATACCTTTGGTGGTGTAGAACGCGTCGAAGATAAAAGGCAGCTGATGGGGCGCGATGCCGCGTCCAGAATCGGCGATGGTGACCAGCAAACCGTTCTGGCCCGCGCTTGACCAGGCCCGGCCGGGCCGCACGCGGATCGCCAGGTTGCCCTTATCGGGAAGCGCTTCCAGGGCGTTGCTGAGAATATGAGCCAGCGCCTGGCGCACCTCTCCGGCCATGCAGAGCAGGTCTTGAGCCGGGCGGTACTTACGGACAACCTTGATGGATTTTCGATCAATGGCCGGCCGGTTCAGCGAAAGAAGAGAATCGAGCGTAGTTGCCATCTGCAGCGCGGAAGGCTGCGTCAACTCGCGATGAAACAGCAGCGACTGTTTCGTCACTTCGGTGACGCGCTGCAACTGCTGTTGTGCAGTGTTGACCAGTTGCCGGGTTCCCTCATCAAGACTGGCATTGCTCTCCATCAGGTAGAGCAGGTTGACGACGCCGGCCAGCGGGTTATTGATCTCGTGCGAGATACTCGAGGCGAGGCGGCCCGCCACACTCAGCTTTTCTGAGCGGCGGATGGCTTCTTCGCTCATCTTGCGGTCGTGCACGTCGGTGGAGCTGCCCAGCCAGCGATCGATGTCGCCGGCGTCATTGCGAACGGGGATGGCACGCGCCAGGAAGTGCCGGAATTCGCCATCATGGCGGCGCAGGCGGTATTCCTGGAGGTAAGGCGTCTGGGTGCGCACCGCGGACGCCCAGGCCTCGGCAGCGGCGGCTCGATCGTCGGGGTGGACGCAGGCCTGCCATTCCATGTTCATCAAATCGCAAGTGGGGACACCGGTGTAGTCTAGGTAGCGCTGGTTGCAGTACGTCTTGACGCCCCTCGCGTCGGTGACCCAGACGAATTGCGGCAAGCTCTCAGCCAGATCGCGGAAGCGCTTTTCGCTTTCGTGCACGACTGCTTCGGCCTGCTTCTCTTCGGTGATGTCGAGGGCCGCCAGCATGGCGCGCGCGGGATGGCGCCGAGTGCCATTGCCTTCGAAGAAGACCTGTTTGCGCACCCGGAGCCAGCGAACCGTGCTGTCCGGCCAGACTACGCGATGATCCATCTCGAACCAGCCGGGGCCGGCAGGATCAAGACAGGCGGCGATTCTGCGCTGCAGCTCCAGCGCATCCGCGGGATGAAAGGTGCGATGGACGACCTCACGCGGCACAGCGACTCCTTCCAGGGCGAGACCGAACATGCGAGCTGCTTCGGCGGAAAGATGGTTTATGCCGCTGGCGTAGTCGATCTCCGCCAGTCCCAGGCGGGCAACTTCCATGCCCAGCCGCGCGCGTTCTTCGCTGCTGCGCAGAGCAGCTTCGGTTCTCTTGCGCTCGGAAATATCGGTGAAGGTGCCGATCCAATGCGTGACGTGGCCGTGCTCGTCGAGCACCGGGGTGGCTTGTTTCAGGAACCAGACATACTCCCCATCGGCGCGGCGCAGGCGCAGCTCCGATTGTGACAGCCGTCCGTGGCGGCGGTCGATCTGCAAGCGGGTCATCGCGACCTTGAGGTCGTCGGGATGCACGTAGCGAATCCATCCGTCGCCCAGGCAGTCCTTCGGATCGGCCCCAACATAGCGGGCAAAGGCGTCGCTGACCCAGTCGCGGCGTCCATCCGCTGACGCGGTCCAAACCAGCTGGGGCAAGGCTTCGAGCAGGGTACGCAGCCGCGTCTGGCTTTCCTCGAGCCGTTCACGCAGCCGGTACTGTTCGGTGGTGTCACGCTGGATGGCGAACCAGTGCGTATACCAGCCGCTGTCATCGGCCACGGGAACGATGGAGAGTTCGACCGAAAACTCGCTGCCGTCCTTGCTGTAGTTGATCATTTCTTCGCGGACGGGCTGCCAGGACTGGAGCGCGTTTCGAACTCGCTGGATGGCAGCACGATCGGTCTTGGGACCTTGCAGGATGCGGGGAGTCTTGCCGATGACTTCCTCGGCACGGTAGCCCGTCATCTGTTCGAAGGCGGGATTGACGTAGACGATGCGCGGGCCGGGGTCGTCGATGGGCTCAGCTTGGGTGATGAGAATGGCGTCGGTCGAGCGGTCCACGGAGCGGCTCAGCGTGCGCAGAAAATTGGAGATCTCGGTGCGTTCTTCCAGCTCTTTTTCGAGTTCATCGTGGCGGAGGGTGGCAAGCTGGCCGAGCTTTTGCGCGGTCACGTCGACCGACATGCCCACCATGCCGACCGGTTCGCCGTCGGCGTCACGCAACAAGCCTACGGAGAGATGGACGTAGATGTAGTCGCCGGATTGGGTGCGATTGCGAACCTCGCCCTGGAATTCGCCGTGTTTCATAACAGCAGGCAATACCCGGTCGGTGAGGACGTGCTGTTCTTCCTCGGCGTAGAAGGCGGAGATGCTCTTGCCGGTCAGCTCGTCGGCGTGGAAGCCGTAGATGCGCCGCGCCGCCTGATTGCAGCCGGTAATAATGCCATGAATGTCGGAAGTGATCACGGCATCGTGCATCAGGTCGAGGATGCCGGGCTGGAGGAACATCCAGTCCGCGGGCCGCTGAACCGGGGCTGGCGACGAATCGCCTGTCGAAGAAGATCGGGTGGGGGAATGCGGATCTTCGTGCAGCAAAGTACACCTCTAAATCCTGGGGCGAAGGGCGGATGCGAGAGGTGAACGGGGGAGCAAGCCTTCTCTGCAAAATATGAATACTATTTTTACTACGTCATCGAAATTGCGCGCTTAATTTTTTGCGAATTCCCGGATGCGGTCGGTCTTGGCTTGCGGAAAACGGCGTTATCTCAGGATGTGCTGTAACTCGATCAAGAAAAAGATGTTCAGACCCATGGAGAGGACCAGGAGAACGAGGCCGATGATGGCGAAGAGGCTCAGTCGGCTGCCAACCGAGCGCAGGTCTTCGACTAGTTCCTGCTGCTCGAGGGTATTGCGGTCGGTGGCCTCGCGAACGCGCTCCAGGTGGTCTTCGACGCGCTTCAGGCTGGTGCCCTGGTCCTGCAGCTGGGTTTTGAGGTCGCGCTGGGAATCGCGAACTTCGGCGAGGCCGCGGTTGATGGGCTCCAGGTCGACGCGTACCTGCGGCGGGGGCGGCGGATGATGAGGCTGCTGCGTGACCAGGCTGCTGAGGACGGTGGCGAAGTTGCCGTCGAGTAAGGGCAGCAGCCGCTGTACGACAGGGATGGCGGAACGAATGGCCTGGACAGCTTTTTGCAGGCCGGTCTTAGCGGCATTGGGGTCTTCGGCTGCGGGCGCGGGCAGGGCATGGGTGGCCGGGGCGTCGCTGCCGGCGGCAGGCGTGGGACTGGCTGCCGGCGGAGCCGCGGCAGCTACCGAGGACGGGTAGGGCGTCGAGGTGAAGCCCGTGACGGGCAAATTTGAGGGTGGCGGCGCGGGGGTTGGCGGTACGGGCGTTGGCGTTGGCGCGGGATAGCCGGTCGGGGAAAATCCTGACGCTTGGAAGCCGGAAGGCGACGGGTACGACCCATTGGGAGCGTTTGAGTGCAGGACATCGGGAAAAGTCTCATCCGGCGCTGGGGGCGCAGGCTGATAGGGTGGCGTCTGAATCGGCGAAACCGCCGAGGCCTGGTAGGACGTGGACTGCGAAGGGTACTGGGAGCCGAAGCTCGGAGCCGGTTGCGCGACAGGGGCATTCACGGGCGGCGGAGGCGGGGGCGGCGTGATGCGAATATCCTCAAAGGCGCCGTAGGCGGGTCCGCGTCCGCCCGCCGGGCCAATGGGCAAAGGCGCTCCCTGGAACGGGCGCAGACGTGGTTCGTGGGCCGGGTCGCTCATCGCCTGCAGGCGCTGGCCCAGCTCATCTAAACCGTGATTCTGCGAGTCGCTCATCCTAAACCTTTCCCTACCAATATATAGAGAATTTCCCGCGAGTGCGGAAGTGGTACGCCCTCCCTGGGCGTTTGCGTTGTGCCGAAACGGGCCGCTTACACGACGGTTGCGTGGTGCTGCTTGTTGAGCGCAAACAGCACAACGCGCTGCATCTCGGCTTCCGGCGCAGCTTTGCCGGTCCAGATTTCGAACTGGCGTGCACCCTGCTGCACGAACATTTCCACGCCTTGGATAGTCGCCAAGCCGCGCGCTTTGGCGGCCTGCAGCAGCGGCGTTTCAAGCGGGTTATAGACCAGGTCGAAGACCAGCCGTGCGCGCCATTCGGATGTTTCGAGCGGAAGCGGGTGGGCGTTGCCGTGCATACCGCAGGGGGTGGCGTTGATGAGGACGTCAAACTCCGTTTCGGGAATCTGCTTGCGAGCGATCAGGCGGATGCCCATCGATGCGCCGGTGGCCATCAGTTCGCGGGAGCGGGTTTCGCTGCGGCTCCAGACGGAGACGTTGGCGCCTTTTTCGGCCAGGCCAAAGGCGGCGGCGCGGGCGGCTCCGCCGGCCCCCAGCACCAGCACGCGAGCACCCTTGAGGGCCAGGCGTTTTTCCAGCGGCCGAAGGATGCCTGCCACGTCGGTGTTGAAGCCGTACAGCTTGCCGTCGGCGCCGGTGCGCACGGTGTTGCAAGCGCCCAGTTTGGCGGCCATGGGGTCGACGTTGGCCAGGTGCTGGAGGATGGTCTGCTTGTGCGGCATGGTGACGCTGAATCCGCTCAAGGGCAGCTTGCGCGCCAGGGTCAGCAGGTCGTCGATCGAGTCGGTCTTGAGTGGCAGGTAGACGGCGTTGACGCGCTCGCGGTGGAAGGCGGTGTTCTGCATCAACGGAGAGAGCGAATGGGCGACGGGGCTCCCCACCACGCCATAGATGCGCGTTGCCTGGTCCAGAGTCTCGATGCGGTAGAGGTCTTTCAAGGTGCGCGCGGAAACCTGGCCAGCGGCGGTGGCGTGGCCGTCAGGCGGCGCGGCGAAGGTGAATGCCGAACCTGCCCGCAGGCTGAGAATGCGGCTGACGATTCCCGGTTCGCCCATGGCGATGCCGACCACTTGGGCCTGGGCGCTGCGCTGGTCGATCCAATGCAGCAGCTCCAGGCTGTCCGTAAGGGTGTGCGCCGTGGTCACGATCTTGACGAAATCGGGCTCGAAGCGCTGAATGCGCGCAAACACGGCATCCGCATCGCCCGCCCCGTTAAAGTCATGCGAACTGATCATCAGCGCGACCCCGTTTTCGCGCAGGAATTCGATTTGATCTGTGCTGCATTGCTCGGCGGATTCGATCTCGAGGTCGACCATCGCGAAGCCGCATTCGGCAGCGTGGGCCAGGATGAGAATTTCTTCCCCCAGCGAGCCGGCGAAGGCGCCTCCGTAGGCTTTGCGCCGGCAGGTGGCAATGGCGGCCACATCTTTGTGGGCGAGCAGGAAGTCGGCAATGGCTTTGATGGCCGCTCGCGGCGTGTGCGGTGCCTCGAGGGCATCGAGCCGGAATTCCAGGAAGTGCGATTCTGCCAGTGACGCATTCGCCCGCTCCAGCAGCTCTTCCACGGTAGGAGCCTGAAGGGCCACGCACACCTTTCCCATGCGGGTTCTGAGCATGGCCGTGAGCGAGATGGAGCGATCGACTAGCATCGTAGCAATTGCGGCATCTTAGACGGCTTGCTGAATCAACGCAAGGGCCTAAATGTACAGGATGAATATAGTTCGTCCAAAAGGTCTGAAAAACGCAGGGAACGATTCGGGACCGGATTGCGGCAACCTTTGCACCGGGCTAGGGCCTGATGTGGCAACCTAGATGTTCAGAGGAGTAACGCGATGACGGTTGCAGAGAAAGCGGCGACAGAGGCTACGGATGCAATTCATGTGTGGCAAAAAGCGGGTAAAGCCCCTTCCGAATTAAGCGCGGAAGATGTGACGGCGTGGGTGTCTGGCCGACTAACGGCGCATGAAGCTGCGCTTGAAGCGTTGCTTGCCGTTCAAGGTTCGCGGACGCCGGAAAACTCCTTGCGGCTGTACGACGTTGCCATCGAGCAGCTCAGCTTGGCTGGAGCGCAGGCCGGTGTGCTGAATTCCGTCGCGGCCGACAAAGCCGTGCGCGATCAGGCCCAGGAAGAAGCCCAGCGCATCGCCGAAGCGGGCACCAAGTTGAGCCTGAACCGTCCTGTCTACGAAGCGTTGAGCGCCATGGACCTGGCCGGCGCGGACGAGCCAACGGTGCACTACGTCCAGCGCACCCTGCTCAGCTACCGGCTGGCCGGCGTGGACAAGGACGACGCTACGCGCGCCCATCTGGGCGAACTCCACGAGAAAGCGACGCGCCTGTCTCTGGAATTCAGCCGCAACATCCAAGAAGGCGCAAAGACGATTGTGGTCGAGAATGCCGCCGAGCTCGAAGGCCTGCCCGCCGACTACCTTGCCCGCCACACGCCCAACTGCGACGGCCACTTCCTGCTAAGCACCGACCAGCCCGACATGCAGCCGGTCATGACCTTCGCCAAGAGCGATGCCCTGCGCGAACGGATGTTCCTCGCCTACAACACCCGCGCTTACCCGGTGAATGGACAAATCCTGCTGGATTTGCTGGCGGTTCGGCAGGAAATTGCCACTCTGCTTGGATTTTCGAGCTGGGCCAACCTGGCTACGGCGGATCAGATGATGGGCTCGGCTGCCAATGTGCGTAGCTTCATCGGACGGCTGGAAGAAGCCAGCCGCGCCGGCGCCGAGCGCGAATACGGCATGGTGCTGGAGTTTGCCCGCAAGTTTGAACCGGGATTGAAGACGATGAACGCCGCCAGCAGGGGTTACTGGTATGAGCAATACCGCCGCGCCGCCTTCGATTTCGACTCCCAATCTGTGCGCCCCTACTTTCCCTATGCGCAGGTGGAGCAGGGCGTTTTGGACACGGCAGCCAAGCTGTTTGGCGTCATCTTCCGGAAATCCGCCGCGCCGGGATGGCATGAGAGCGTCACGGTATACGACGTTGTCGATCTGGACGGTGAGACGGCCATCGGCAGGTTTTACCTGGACATGCACCCGCGGGAAGGGAAGGACAAGTGGTTTTCGGCAACCCCGGTGGTGACTGGCGTCAAGGGCCGCTACCTGCCAGAAGCCGGGTTGATCTGCAATTTCCCCGGCGGCGAAGAGGGCGATCCGGGGCTCATGCAGTACTCCGATGTGGTGACTTACTTCCACGAATTCGGCCACCTCATGCACGCCATCTTGGGCTGCCATACCAAATGGGCCGGGCTTTCCGGATTTGCCACCGAGGGCGACTTTATTGAAGTTCCTTCGCAGATGCTGGAGGAGTTTTTCCGTGATGTGGCCCTGCTGCAAAGCTTCGCGCGCCATTACGAAACCGGCGAGGTGCTGCCCGCGGAGCTGATCCAGAAAATGAAGCTGGCCGGCGCCTTTGGTCGGGCGGATTGGGTGCGTTCGCAGCTTTACTACACGACGCTGTCGCTCGACCTGCATGACCAGGATCCGGCCGGCATCGATCTCGACCGGGTGACCAAGTCGCTGTATCAGAGCCTGCAACCCTGGCAGTGGATCGAGGGCAACCGCATGTATGCCAGCTTTGGGCACCTGATGGGCTATTCGTCGAATTACTACACCTATGCCTTCGACAAGGTGATTGCGCTGGATTTCTTCGCGCAGTTTGATCCTGCCGATTTGCTGGGTTGTGCGGCGGGCACCGACTATCGCAGGAAGGTGATCGAGCAGGGCGGCTCGCGGCCGGGACGGCAGATGGTGCGCGACTTCCTGGGACGGGATGAGGAGTTCTCCGCCTTTACGGATTGGCTGAACGAAGAATTCGAAGCGGAGGCGCTGGCAAGCGTTTAGACGCTGTCGCGAAGCCTGGAAAAGAGAGACATGGCGAAGAGCGTATTTGAAGGGAAATGGGCCCTGGTCACCGGGGCCAGCGCGGGCATTGGCGTGGCGCTGGCGCGGGAGCTGGCAAAGAATGGCGCCAGGCTGATCCTGACCGCCCGGCGCAAAGACCGATTGGACGCGCTGGCTGCCGAACTAACCGCGCAGGGAACGGAAGTGCGCCTGGTGGTGGCCGACCTCACCAACGATGCCGCGCCACAGGCGATCTACGACGCCACCGAGGGCGCCGGCCTGGTGGTCGACATCCTGGTGAACAACGCGGGACTGGGTCAGTACGGCAATTTTGTCGATTCGAACGTCGAGCAGGAGCTGGCGCAGATTCGCGTGAACTGCGAGGCGGTGGTTCGCCTGTCGAGGCTGTTTGTGCCGCGCATGGTGGAGCGGCGGCGGGGATGGGTGCTGGTGGTGGCCTCGACCGCGAGTTTCCAGCCGGTGCCCTTCCTAAGCACCTATGCGGCAACGAAGGCCTTCGACCGCTACTTTGCCGTGGCGTTGGCCGAGGAAGTGGCGCGATTCGGCGTGAATGTCACCGCGCTGTGCCCTGGTCCGACGGAAAGCGAGTTCTTTGAAGTGGCGGGAGCCAGCAAATTTCGCGGGCGGGGAACGCAATCCGCTGAGGCTGTGGCGCGGATCGGGTTGCGAGCGCTTGCCCGGGGTAAGCGAACGGTAGTCCCTTACTTCGCTGGCAAGGCCTCAGCACTGCTGGTGCGTGCGCTTCCGGTTCGCGTGATTACGGCGCTGGTGGCCAGGGTGGCGCGGCCGAAGTGAGCGGTTGCTAGCGAGTAGCCGCCGGCAGCGTCTCCGGAATCTGGGTGTTGCTGGAGACGGTGAAGGAATTGAAGAAGTGGATCACGTCATCCTGGTGGCGGGCGGCGGCTGAGGGCGACGCGGCAATCAGCATGTAAAGCCGGCTGCCGGCGTAGATAAACCGGGTGTCCAGAACCCCGCCGCCGACATTATGCGCGACGATGTCCCGGCCAGGATATCCCTGTGGATTGTTGCGGCTTTCGGTGACGATGGTAGTGCTGGTGCGGGTGAGTTCTCCGTCGCGAGCCTGGTCCAGGGTGCGGTCGGGTACCAGGTCGTTCATGCGCGCCACGGGAGGCTTGTCCGCCCAGGCGATGGCGTAGCTGCGATCCGCTTCTGGCTTAACCATGAGCATGTTGATTGGCTCGGTGGTTCCCGCCTCGGTGGTGGCCTGGACGGTCAGCCGCTTCGGATCGCCGGGCATTTCGAGCTTAAAACCCAGCTGAGACTCGTCGACCGGCCGCCAGGCCAGTTGCTGGCCCTGGCCGGCGAGAATGAGGCCATCGGATGTGCGGGAGGGCAGCCAGTCGCGCAGAAAAGCGTACTCAGAACGATGATTCCAAAAGTAGAACGCCGCAAACACAACAAGCCCGGCGATCACGTAGGAAAGCACCTTCTTCATAACTTGAGCTTGACGTTCGACGGTTCCAGGGCGCAACCCAGGAATTAACTATTTGGTCAACGGGGTGCCTCTTTGGGAAACAGGGCGCCACCGTCCAAAAGTGGCCCTCAAAAAAATAAAACTTTTTTTTGCGCAAAGGACAACTCTTTCGTTGGGGCCGCATCTGACTTAGTAATCAGCAGAGGCAACCGCTGTAGCAACTCCCTACCAAAGCGTTTCTATCTCCGTTGTTGGTTCGGTAACGAACCCCCATCCCCAGATCCACTGAACCTCCCATCTAAAATTGCCTCTCGAGTGGGCCCGCCGGAAGGTGGGCCCAACGCTCGTCTGGGCGACCTTTCGCGTTACCCTTTCCGTATGGCGGCGACTTCTCCTGCAGACCTGCGCAAACTGGCTGGGTTCGAAGCGAAAGACGAACTCAAATGGCATGTTCCACCTCAGTGGAACTCGCTTGACTGGCTCTGGAGCGGATTCAGCACACGGCGAGGTGGAGCGACCGTTGTCTACTGCCCTTCTGCGGTGAGTTCAACTGAACCGGGAGGGGCCCAGCGCGGGGAACTGAACCTGGGCTTTACCGCGGAGGACCGCAGGGATGTCGTGCTGGAGAATCGCCGGCTTCTGACGGAAGGCGTGACCGGCTCCGCCCTCACGCCGATGATCACCCTTCGACAGATCCATTCCAACTGCAGCGTGACGGTCGAGGGAGCCGCGGGGCCCGAGGCGGCGATTCCCGAAGCCGACGGCCTGATTACATCTCAGCCTGGAGTTCTGCTGGCCGTCCAGACGGCGGACTGCATACCTGTGCTGGTAGCCGACGTCGAGAAGCGCGTGGTAGCAGCCTTTCACGCTGGCTGGCGGGGCACGGTGGAGCGCATCGTCGAGTTGGGAGTCAAGCGCATGCAGTCCGAATTCGCCTGCCGGCCAGAATCTCTACACGCGGCGATCGGGCCCGGCATCGGCGCCTGCTGCTACGCGGTTGGCAGCGAAGTGCGCACGAGATTCGGCCAGAATTTCGAGTATGCCGGTGAGTTGTTCGAACAGCGCGAGCGGGAACCGGGAAGGGAACCAGCCTTGCATCTCGATCTGCGAGAAGCCAACCGGCGGCAGCTTCTCGACGCGGGCCTGACCGGGAACGCTATCAGCCTGGTGGGTGGCTGCACCAACTGTCATCCAGACCTGTATTTTTCCCACCGCGCATCGGGTGGGCGAACGGGACGAATGATGGCTGTGATCGGCATTCGGCCAGATGCGCGCTAAACGCACCGCGATCAGGCTTTGCCGCGGGCAGAGGACTCTTCGGGATTGACCAGGTCGCGCAGCTCTTTGGAGGGCTTGAAGTAAGGAACGCGCTTGGCGGGAACGTCCACGCGATCTCCGGTCTTGGGGTTGCGGCCGATACGCGGATTGCGCTCGCGAATGCGGAACGAGCCAAAGCCGCGGATTTCGATCTTGTCGCCGGACTGCAAGGCGCCGATGACGGAGTCGAAGATGGTTTCCACAATGACTTCGCCGTCCCGTCGCGTCAGATCGCCGAGCCCAGTCACCTTCTCTACGAGGTCTGCTTTGGTCATGCCGATCGCCTCCCATCCAAGAATAACCGGATTCCCTACAGCCTACCGTAAAAAGTCGGTTTGCTGTGCAAATTGAGTGGGTTGGCGGATTTGCAGCCACAATTGCGGGAACAATTCGTGGGTCAAAGGCTAAGCCGCAGCATCCAAGCAGAAAGCAAGGTTAAAGCTGGTTTTGTACCTCCAAAGAGGTGTGCCCCATCTTCGGGGCGTCGGGTATGATGGCAAGGAGTTTTCCCCAGGGAATCGAGCCGGAAATCCAATGGTTGTAGAAAGGCATTTTCTTTGTGAACGGGTATCCCGCATACAGCATCGTCATTCCCGCGTATAACGAGAGCGCGCGCATCGATGCTGCGCTGCGCGAAGTGGTGAGTTGCATCCGCGAGGAGAGTTGGAACGCCGAGGTCATCGTAGTTAACGACGGGTCGACGGACACCACGGCGCAACAGGTGCTCGACTTTGCGCGGCAGGCGCCGGAAGTGCGGCTGCTCGAGAATCCCGGCAACCATGGCAAGGGCTATAGCGTGCGCCACGGTCTGCTGCAGGCGCTGGGCGAAATTGTCATGTTCACCGACGCCGATCTTTCCGCGCCGATCCGCGAGGCTGGCCTGCTGTTTGGGGCGATTCGCGGCGGAGCGGACATCGCCATCGGCTCCCGATGGCTCAACCGCAAGCTCCAGACCCATCGCCAGCCCTGGTACAGACGATTTTTCGGGCGCTGCTTCAATCTTGTGACGCGCACCGTGATGGGTCTGAAGTTCCACGACACGCAATGCGGCTTCAAGGCCTTCACCCGGTCCGCGGCGCAGACCGTTTTCCAGCTGCAGATGATCGAGGGATGGGGATTTGATCCTGAGATTCTCTTTATCGCAAGCAAACGCCATCTGCGCGTGGAAGAGGTCGCCGTCACCTGGGGACACGACGCGCGCAGCCGCCTGAGCTATCTGAAAGACGGTTTCCACATGCTTCGGGAAATGGCCGTCATCCGCTGGAATGCGCTGGTGGGACGATACGATGGTGCCATTCACCCGGTGCAGCGACCTACTGCATGAAGGCGTTCCGCCGGCCGGGATCGGGCCGCCCTTTTATTCCGCTGGAACCGACCCGTTGAATCCAACAGGAGGCATGCTTGCCGCCCCATCCCGAGTTGGTTCGCATCTCCGGTCTCGCCATCTTCTTTTTCGTGATGGCGCTTCTGCTGTGGCGGCGGGGACGTCGCAGCTAGCCTTCCTTCGACGCAAGAATTTCCAATTTGTCGATCTGCGGTGTCTCGACCAGCAGCTCTTCGCTCTTAGCCATCAGCGCCTTGGCGATCTCTCCGTTCAGGTGAGCTTCGCGGGCGGGCTCGTCGGCGAAGGTGTCGAAGATGCCGAACATGGCTGGTCCGGTGCGGAAGGCATACCAGCGGACGGTTCCCGGCTCCTGTTTGGCCAGAGGCTCAGCGGAGCGTAGAAAATCTTCCACGTCCCGTTCCTTGCCGGGCTTGGCTTGAAGCGATGCGAGTAATGCGTACTTTTCCATTCTTTCCTCCTGTTTTTCCTTTTGGCGTGGGCGCCTTTATCTGAGATGCGTGCTTCCGCGGACTTAGCTTTCTTTAGGTAAGGCCGTTTCGACCGCCACGTCCGCCAGGCGACTTCTCTCGCCAGCAGGAGAAGACCGGTCGCGGCAAAGCTGAGGATGGACAACCACGCCGGCGCTGTCATTGAGGAGATTCGTCTTCGCTGGGTTGATACCAGGGAACGTCCTTGTGCTGAAAGAGAAAGGGCGACTTGGCCAGCAGGTAGGACAGCACGCTGTGAGCCATGCGCACCGCTTGCTCCACTTCCAGGTCCCAATCGATCTGTGCGGCGGTTTCGGTGGTGATGCGCGGCCACTTTGCAGTGCGAATGGCCAGGATCAGGCTGCTGGCGATGACCAGCGTAGGACCGAGGCGTCCGAGGTCGACTTGTCTGCGATAACCGGCGATCTCCATGCCCAAAGTATAGGCGAATAAAAGGCGAAATTATGCACAGCCATAAGATTTTGAAAACCTGCAGCCCGGTTCGCTTTTCAATTACGGGTTGCCCGCTCCACTCAACAGCACCGTGTCTGGATTGCCGTTGTACTGCCCCGTGCCATCCGAGGTAAGCAGCGCGTTGGAGTAGATCCGGAGGGTCCCAGCGCTTCCGCCGTCGGTTTTCGGGTCGTACCGGACCTGGATCTCGCAGGACTGCCCGGCGGACAGTTCCGTGTGGGCGCAATTGTCCGTTTCCTCAAAGCCATGGCTGATGGTGAGAAGGCTGATCTTGAGAGGGCCAATCGCACTCAGGCGAACCGTCTGCGCAGGGCTGACCGTGCCGGCTTTCTGCGCTTCGAAGGTGAGGCTGGTGGACGAAAGCCCGTAGCCGGGGAAAGCGCTGATCTGCCGGATACGGTTGTTGGCTCCGTCGGCAAAGTAGAAATCTCCGAGCGAATCCTGATCGAGGCCGTAGGGCGAATACAGGTACGCATTGGTCG
Organism: uncultured Acidobacteriota bacterium; assembly: GCA_903832475.1. Lineage (GTDB taxonomy): Bacteria > Acidobacteriota > Terriglobia > Terriglobales > Acidobacteriaceae > Acidicapsa. The sequence goes on from CAILBQ010000443.1 coordinate 21,574, forward strand.
CTCGGCCACCGTCGCCCTCAAACCCCCGATTGTAGAAAGTATCGTCGAAAACGGAGGGTGGTACGCCGGCAAAGGTGATGATCTGGCCGGCAGGGGTGATCCAGCGCAGGATGTTGTTGTACGTGTCGGAGACGAAGAGATTGCCGCTGGAATCAGCCTTGACGGCGGACGGCAAGTTCAGCTGGGCCTGGGTGGCGCGGCCGCTCCCGTCAAGTCCGGCATCGCCGTTGTAGCCGGGATTGCCGCCTATGCCGGCTACGGTTTCTATCACTCCGGCAGCGGTAATCTCACGAATGACGGCGTTGACGGGGTCGGTGAAATACAGGTTGCCGAACCCATCGAAGGTAAGCGAGGTTGGTACGCCGATTTGTGCCTGACTCGCGGGTCCCCCATCCCCCGAAAACGCGCCGCTGGTGAGGCACTGAGCTGGAGGCAATCCGCCGGCCAGCGTGGTCACGATGTGCGTGTGGGCGTCAATGCGGCGGATGGCGCAGTTGTAGGTGTCGGCGACGAACAGGTTGCCGTGCGAGTCAAAGGCTACGCCATTGGGATGATCGAACTGGGCATGGGTGGCCAGGCCGTGGTCGCCGGAGTAACCGCAGGAAGAGGTTCCCGCGAAGGTCGACAGGATCCCCGTCGCCGCGTTGACCACGCGGATCCGGCAGTTGCCGGAGTCGGCGATGTAGAGATTGCCGCTGTTATCCCTGGCAATGTCGACGGGGTTGGAAAGCTCGGCTCCAGGAGCCACCGCGGACTTGCCGTCGCCCGCAAAGCCTGGATACCCATTTCCGGCGAAGTCTGAGATGCGTCCGCTCGCTGAGTTGTACACGTAGACGTTGTTGACTGCGCCGCCGGCGATGAAGACATTGTGCGAAGCGGGATCGGCGAACACGCCGCTGGGAGTCTCAAGCGCGATGGACTGCCCGGGGTTGTTGATGACGGCTTCGGGCTTGGATCCGGGAAGCACATACCCGGGGGCGGCTTCCCATCCCATCACCGTTGAAAAGACGCCGTCCGGTGTTACCTTGCGGATGGCTTCAAATCCACCGTCGGCAATGAAGATGTTGCCGCTGGCGTCTGCCGCGACGCCGGTCGGGCCGAAACAGGCATTCAGGGCAATGGTGGTGGTTTGGCTGCACGATTTGGGATTGCCGGCTACCGTGGTGAGCGCGCTGGGGTGAGGCACGCCGCCGACCGAGGTGACGGTGAACTGCCGGATGCTGCTGTTGCCTCCGTCGGCCACCAGGACTCTGGCGGTGCTTCCGTTGCCCGTCACGAAAATCTGCTGAATCTGGTTGAACTGACCATGCGTGGCGATGGAGCTATCGTTCGATCCGCATCCAGTCACGGTGCCGGCAACGGTATACGCGAGGCCGGTCGCGCCCACCACTTCATCGACGCGGCAGTCGAAGCCGATGTAGAGGTTTGCCGGGGTGACTGAGGTATCGAGAGCCAGCGACTGAAGGCAGTTCTGGGGATAGCCGTAGCCGTTCGAGGCCGAGCAATTCAGGCCGGGCGCCGCCGACGCATTCAGAGTGGTACTTGACGAAGGACCGGGCACGACCACGGTGGGGCCAAGGTACTGCGAGATGTAGAGATCCTCATTCCTTGGATTAACCGCCACTCCTTCCGGAGTGGAGCCGTCTTCGCCGGGCAAGCGACAGTGATAGCCGAAACTCGTCGAGATATCCCCGGTAGCCTGATCGATCTTTCGAACCAGGCAATTGGAACTGTCTGAGACATACACGTTGGCCGGGGTCGCGCCATCGACAGCAATGCCCAGCACTCCGCTCAATTCCACCTTGGTAGCGGGTCCGCTGTCGCCGTTGAAGCTGTCGCCGGGCCATATGCCGGGATACTGGTAAAACGTGCCGTCGCCCGCGAGGTGGGTGACGATACCGTGGCTCAATTTGTACACCTCGCCGGAACCCGAATTGTCCGAAGAGAGGATGTAAAGATTGCCCTCGGCATCGATAGCAATCGGGCCGATGCTGGGAAGGTTGATCGCCAGCGCGGATACGCCGTTGGGGCCTCCGCCGACGACCGTCTTGATCTTGTTGTGGGCGTCTGCGGTCTGCGGAAGGAAGATAACACTAAGGGCGATCGTGCCGAGAAGGATCTGTCGGGGGTGGACTGTCATTGTCTGCCGGCTTTCCATGCGAGTCAGCGCATCGAGAGGAATATACTCCATTCCCGATGCAAGGAACACATCGCATGAGCGGCCATTCCTGATTCAACAGATGCGGAAGGTATTCGCACTGGCTCGCAGCGATCGCAGGGCAGGACTGGAGCTTTCTCAGCAAAGTCCTGCCTCGCGGAATTCGGCATGCCTGTACGCATCCCGTCCTAGTCGTGTTTGCAGCAGGATTTTTCTGTTTTCGCGGGCGCTGAGGGCGGCACATCGTTGGCTGGATTCTCATCGAAAAATCCGTTCGGCTTGAGCAAAAACCCGATGTACGCCGTCGGCATCACCGGATAATCCTCGGCACGCGGGATATGCGTGTGGCCAAACGTGTACCAGAAGACCACGTCGGTGTTTTCAATGGGCCGGTCGGCCGCGGTCCACTGTCCCAGCCCCGCGCCTTCGCCGCTCTGGTTGGGAAAGTCACCGGCCGCGTACTTTTCGTCTGCCGCGAACGGCGTCACCCACACGTGGTGATCGACAAACCGCGCCCGCTTTCTCCACCATGCGTTGCGGGAAGCCAGTGGATAGGCGTTGTCGCCGGGGAAGAACTTGTAAGCTGGGGGCTTGCCCATGGCATTCTTCACATTGGGGTTGATGAACTTCCACGTCCGCCCCGTTTCGAGATTCAGATGCGCCCGCGCCTGCTGTTCCGTGCGGAGATTCGTCGCCTTCATGTGGAAGGCGTTCTCGAAGGAGTTGTTCTCATCGATGGGATCGGCGACGGCGTCGAGTTGCTGCACGGTGTTTTGCATGCCGTCCACTCCCACGTCGAGGCGCACGTTGAAGAAGTGCTGATGATTGGGCGCGTACAGCAGCGGCGCGATGACCGTGCCGTGAATGGGATCCTGACCCTCGCGCACGGTGGCCAGCGAGAGAATCCCGGTCAGCTTGATCTCAAACTGAATATTGCCATCCTGGTAGAAGTACCAGAAGAAGCCGTACTCATAGTTCTCCACTGTCGAGATCGACGAGATCACCAGCCGCCGCGAGCGCCGCACTTCCGGCTTGTCGGGCAGGCGCCGGTCGGTGTGCTTCCAGAGAATGCCGAAGTCTTCTTCGTGGATGCAGATGGCGTTGGGTATCGTCAGCGCACCTCCGCGGCTATCGCACAGATGCGCGTCGAGATAGTGGATGTAGCCCAGACAATCGCAGCCCAGGCGCAGCGAATTGGCGCACATCCCCATGCCATATTCGCCCACATCGAACGCGTTCTTGCGCACCTGCTGCGGCTGCGGATCGCCGTAGGGCACCACCATTTCGGTCAGCGAAGTGCGATAGAGGATCGGCCGCTTCTTTCCCTTGTCGGTGTAGCGTATGTCATGCAGCGTCAGGCCTTCGCGCGCGTTGAAGCCAATGACGATGTCCCACTTCTGCCAGGAGATCTCGTTGCCATTCAGCGTGAAGCTGGGTCCTTCGGGCTGTGTGATGACCAGCGGCTTGATATCCGTGCGTTGGTTCGGGATCCGGTCGGCGGCATAGTTGCCGGGGTTCGGAGGCAGCGGCCACTGGCCGTACTCTTCGACGCGGATCACCTGCATCAGGTTGAGATCGACTACCGGGCGAATGCCTTCGATGGGGCGCGCGTATCCATTGTCGGTCGGGTCGGAGCGGAGGAAGCAGAGCGGCCGAGTGAGGCGGCGGGTGCGGTCTTCTTCCGAGCCGTAGTTGCCGGCGCTCCAGATATCGACCATGACCAGCGAGGTATCGGTGATGCCGTAGTGGCGCTCAAGGGCGGCGCGGAATTCCGGGCTGGCAATCACTGCCTGCTCGCACTCGATCTGCTCGTCGACTGAGAGCGTCGGCTGCGAACCGGCGGGCGCAGCAGTCTGCGACACAACGGCACCGGCGGTCAGGTCGAGGACGATGGCATAGGCCGTGTTCGTACGGTTGTCGAAGAGCACGGCCTCTGCCTCGCGCGCGGGCGCTTCGTTTCCTGTCCAGTTGTAGACCAGCGTTTTGTCCGGTTCGCGCAGCATGATGCTGATGACCCGCGTTGTGGCAGTAAAGGTAGCAAGAGTGCGGAGGAGGGCGACAGCCTGCGCAACTTCGGCAGCGCTGAGCGGCTGGAGAGGATGAAAGGGCATAAGGGAAGAATTCCTTTCGAGCAACGGGCTTGTGTGCGGAGTATAGATTCGTGGCCGCGGGTCAACTATCCCGGATGCGGATCATTCTTGTGTTTTATCGATCGAGCTTGCGGAACACGGTTTCGAGTTGCGCATGTCAGGCGCGGGCGCTATGGTTTGCCCATGACCATGCGACGGCGACTCATGGACACAACGGCTTTCATGGCCATGATCGCATGCCTTTGGCCGCCGCGGACGTCTTCTCAACAATCAACGCCGCCACCCTCTCCGCAATCTGCGCAAATTTCAGCGGCAAAGGAGAAAGCCGAGGGCTTTCCAAACCTGTTGAAGCAAGGCTTTGCGTTGCACCAGAAAGCTCAGTTCGCCGAAGCAATTCCTGTCCTTGAGCAGGCCAGGAAGCTTGAGCCGAATGACTACTTCGTCAACCTTCTGCTGGGTATCGATCTGCTGCGCGCGGGAAAGCCTGCCGAGGCCGTGCCTCGCCTTACGCTGGCTGCGAAGGTCAATCCAACAGAGGAGTTTCCCGAAGACTACCTGGGCGAGGCGCAGGCCTCCCTCGGCCACGCCGCGCTGGCCGCGGCGGCCTATGAGCAAGCCGTGGTGCGCGGCCATGGCTCCGAGCAATCCCTGGAAGCCTGGGCCGGCTTCGCGCTGGAACGCTTTCGCCAGATCAACGAAACGCTGCGCGCTTCCGAGGCCGGAGTTGCCGTGGCGCGGCATTTGCTGCAGGCTTCCATGGACGAAAAGCCGGGCCAAAGTTCCGAGGAGTGCGACGCGCGAATCCCCGGCCTGGAAAGAAGATTGGCGTTGAAGCCAAAATACCTCGATGCCGATGCGGCATACGCGCTGTGCACTTGTTACGCCGTCGTAGCCGGCGACGCCGCATCCCGGTTGCAAAACCAAGTGGAAGATCTCGCGGCCGTGCATCGTTTGCGCGGCGACGTGCTGCTTCGGCTGAAAGGCGATGCGGCTGCGGCTGCCGCGGAATACCAGCAGGCTCTCGCCATTCGGCCACGCGATCCCGCCTTGCTGGAACGGCTGGCCGGCGCGCAGTTATCCGCCGGCGATATAGACGCAGCGAAACAATCGGCGCAATCTGCACTGAAGCTCAACCCAACGCAGCGCGGCGCCATGCAGACGCTGGCCATGATTGCCATGAGCCAGCGAGACTACGACGCCGCCCTGCCTATGCTGCGTCAGCTTGCCGAGCAGACGCCCGCCGATCGCACTGTGGCTGTTGAGTTAGGGACCGCCCTCGCCCTGACCGACGCATCCAAGGAAGCACTGCCGCTGCTCAAGTCCGCGCTGGATGCGGGTTATCCCGATGAGAAGGGCGCCTTGCACGCTTTGCTGGCGCGGGTGTTGCACAGGCTTGATCGCGAATCCGAAGCGCAGGCGGCCGAGGCCGAAGCGCGCCGTTTATCCGACGCCTACCAGGCGCATGCTTCCGAAACCCCAGCGCCTGGGGACA
>CAILBQ010000444.1 GCA_903832475.1 uncultured Acidobacteriota bacterium
GTCGAAACCGTCTACCCGACCGACTACACCGAGGCCAAATTGACTGGAAAGACAGTCGCTTACACCCTCGAAGTGAAAGCGATCAAGAAGCGCACCCTCCCCGAGCTGAACGACGAATTCGCCCAGGAACTCGGCGAGTACGAAAATTTCGCCGCCCTCGAAACCCGCATCCGCGAGCATCTGCTGGCCACCAAGCAGCGTGAATCCGAGCAGCAGACCCGCGAACAGCTCTTCCAGGCCCTGAATGAGCGCTTCCAGTTCCCCATTCCCGAGTCGCTGGTCCAACAGCAAGTCGATGCCCGCCTCGATCGCGGCCTCCGTGCCCTCGCCTCCCAGGGCATGAACCCCGACATGATGCGCAAGCTCGATTTCACCCGCTTGCGTGCCGCCCAGCGCGACTCCGCCATCACGGAAGTCAAGACCTCACTGCTTTTGGACAAAATCGCCGATATAGAAGGCGTCACCGTTTCAGACGAAGAGCTGGATCACGAAATTTACATGGCCGCCCTGCAATCCCGGGAGCCGGTCGAAACCCTCCGTGCGCGTTTGACGGAAGACGGCGGTCTGGCTAGAATCCGTGAACAACTACGCCGCGAAAAGACAGCCAGCTTGCTCTATCAACGGCTTCCGGCGGCGTAAGCCGGAAACCCAAACTTCCGGAAACGAGCATCTCCGGCAACGCACTCTCGGAACACAGGCCGCTCATCAGTTAGGGTGAGCGGGTTACCCCGGGAATCCCATTCCGGGAACAGATTCACGACAGGGTCCATCGAGACCCAGGGCAAAGTGAGAGAATAGCGCAATGGCATTAGTCCCCATGGTGGTCGAGCAGACGAGCCGAGGCGAGCGCGCCTACGACATTTATTCCCGTCTGCTTCGCGATAACATCATCTTTCTCGGAACGCCGATCGACGACCAGATTGCCAACCTCATCGTTGCGCAAATGCTGTTTCTGTCCGGCGAAGACCCGGAAAAAGACATCCAGTTGTACATTAATTCGCCCGGCGGCTCGATCACAGCGGGTCTGGCCATTTACGATACGATGCAGTTCATCAAAAACAATGTGGTGACGTATTGCATCGGCCAGGCGGCCAGCATGGGCGCCTTCCTGCTTCTCTCCGGCACCAAGGGCAAGCGGTTCGCCTTGCCCAATTCGCGGATCCTCATCCACCAGCCTTCCATGGGCGGGCTCAGTGGTCAGGCGACGGACATCGACATTCATGCCCGCGAAATTCTTCGTATTCGCGAAATCACCAACACGCTGATGGCCAAGCACACCGGCCAGAGCCTAGACCGGATCGAACGCGATGTTGAGCGCGACTTCATCATGACCGCTCACCAGGCCAAAGATTATGGCATTATCGACGAAATCATCGACCGGCCCCGAACAGACGTTAAGAAGTAGTTTCATTTCCCTGGAGGTAGTAGTCCGATGAAAACGCGCACGGGCCCTGAAGATACATTACGTTGCTCGTTCTGCCACAAATCGCAGGATGCAGTCGCGAAGCTGATCTCGTCACCGAGTGATTACCCGCGTGCGTATATCTGCGATGAGTGTGTGGGGGTCTGCAATTCGATCCTCGAGGACGATCGCGGCGAAGCGCATCCGACTACTTCTCCAGCCCATCTGCCCAAGCCGCAGGACGTCAAGACCTTCCTCGACGAATACGTCATCGGCCAGGATCAGACCAAGAAGAAGCTCGCCGTCGCCGTCTACAACCACTACAAGCGCATCCAGATGAACCACGCGCGCAACAATGAGATCGAGCTTTCGAAGTCCAACATCCTTCTCATCGGCCCCACCGGCTCTGGCAAGACCCTCCTCGCCCACACCCTCGCCAAAATGCTCGACGTTCCCTTCGCCATCGTGGACGCAACCACGCTGACCGAGGCCGGCTACGTCGGCGAAGATGTCGAAAACATCATCCTCAAGCTGCTCCAAGCCGCTGACGGCGACGTGGCCCGCGCCCAGACCGGCATCATCTACATCGACGAAATCGACAAGATCGGCCGCAAGGACGAAAACCCCTCCATCACTCGCGACGTCTCCGGCGAAGGCGTGCAGCAGGCTCTTCTGAAAATCCTCGAGGGCACGGTAGCCAACGTTCCTCCGCAGGGCGGCCGCAAGCATCCCCACCAGGAATTCACTGCCGTTGATACCACCAACATCCTCTTCATCTGCGGCGGCGCCTTCGTCGGCATCGAGCGGATCATCGGCCGCCGCGTCGGCAAGAAGGCCCTCGGCTTCAAGGTAACGCCGGAAGGTGAAACCGAAGCAGCCTTCGCTATTCGCACCCAGCGCGACACCGAGCTGCTGCGCCAGACCGAACCCCAGGACCTGATCAAGTTTGGCCTCATCCCGGAATTCGTCGGCCGCCTCCCCGTCATGGGCATCCTCGACGAACTCGATGAAACGGCTCTCGTCGAAATCCTCACCAAGCCCCGCAACGCCATCCTCAAGCAATACCAGCGCCTCTTCGAATACGAGAACGTGCATCTGCACTTCACGCCGGAAGCCGCCAGCGCCGTCGCCCGCGAAGCTCTTCACCGCAAGGTAGGCGCACGCGGCCTGCGCATGATCCTCGAAGAGCTCATGCTCGACCTCATGTACCACCTGCCCTCGAACAAGCGCGTGCGCGATCTCGAAATCACCCGCGAAATGGTCGAGCGTCGTGACCTCTCGCTTTCCCTCTTGGAAAAAGCCGGCTAGTGTCTAGCCAGACGCATACCGCTGCGTCCAACTCATAAGAAATTCATAAAACTGCGCGCGGACCGGACTTTCCGACCGCGCGTTTTTGTTTATCGCAACCGGCGATACGGACCAATGGCCGGCTGAGGATTACAATCCTGTTTAAGCCAGCACGACCCGGCCCGCAACCGATCGCTTTTTGCCGCATCCGATCAATACGAGGTAAGAATGACAACAGCGCGGGAAAAGAACGAACCAAGAAAACTGCCCATGATGCCCATTCGGGACATGGTGATCTTCCCGTACATGGTGACGCCGTTTGTGGTGGGCCGCGAATCGAGCGTGCGTTCGCTCGAAGAAGCCCTCAACGGCGATCGCAAGATTTTTCTGGCGACCCAGCATGACGCCAGCGTGGACGAGCCCAAGGCCAAAGAAATTTACCAGGTCGGCACCATCTGCAATATCGTGCAGAGCGTGAAGATGCCCGACGGCAACATCAAGGTTCTCGTCGAGGGCGTCGAACGCGCCAAGGCGACTGACATTACCGATGCCGACGGCTTCTTCGTCGCCACGGTACGTAAAGGCAAGAGCCACTTCGAAATCACGCCCGGCATTGAACAGCTCATGCA
>CAILBQ010000445.1 GCA_903832475.1 uncultured Acidobacteriota bacterium
GCGAAATCCCTGCCTACATCGCTTCCAATGGGTGATTTCGCCCAAAGTTCAACGATATGTACGGATCCGGGCATCGGCTAAAGCCATTTGAATGTGCCGGCGATTGTCTTGGGAGCATGTGGCGCGGAACTTGCATGCAGAATCAGTGCCACGGAGGATTTGAACTTTGAATGCAGTTCGCGTGAATTGGCAATTGAAAGCGCTTTTACCCGTGGTCTTTGTGCTGCTGCTGGGTTTGCTTTTCTTTCTCGTCGCTACCGTGTCGCTGGGGAATCCAGAGCGGCATTTTCTGCTCATGGTTGCGGGCATCGGGGCGGTTGCCATTTGCGGGGTGTCTATCTTTGTGCTGGCTTACCTGATTCAGCGCCCCATGGTGGAACTGCAGGAGAAAGTGGCAATGGTGAGCGCCGGCAGCCTGGACGTCTCGGTGAGCTTTGCCAATCGTAACGATGAAATCGGAGACCTTGGACGGAATTTCAATCACATGATGCTGCAGTTGCGCGAGAGCCGCAAGGAGATCGAGACCATGCATCGCACACAAATGTCACGAGCGGAACACCTGGCGACGCTGGGCGAACTGGCTGCTGGACTGGCGCACGAGATTCGCAACCCGCTTGCGGGAATTGCCGGGGTGATTGAGATTATCGGTCGGGACTTGCCCGCGACGAGTCCGGCGCGTGGCATGGTGAAGGATGTTCGGGAAGAGATCAATCAGATCAATCGCATTCTCACGGATCTGCTGGAAACCGCGCGGCCTCATCCACCGATGATGATGCGCAGCAACCTGAACACGACAGTGGAGCACGCGGTCATGCTGGCCCGCCAGCAGGTACTTTCAAAACCTATCAAAATCGACCTGGAGCAGGCTCCGCAACTGGCAGAGGTGGAGCATGACAGCGATCAGATTCACCAGGTGCTCTTGAATCTACTGCTCAACGCGGTGCAAGCGATTGAGGGGACGGGAACGATTCGAGTGCAGATCGATGCACGCGCCGATTGTGCCCGAATCACGGTCAGCGACACCGGGCGAGGCATTCCAGAGCAGCAGTTGTCGCATATTTTCCGGCCGTTTTACACCACACGCGGAAATGGGACTGGGCTTGGATTGTCGCTGGCGCGTCGCATCGTCGAGGAGCATCACGGCAGGATCGACGTAACCAGCACTGTGGGGAAAGGCAGCCGATTTGAGGTGCTGCTGCCCTTCAGCGTCGCTGATCAGCCGTCAGAAACCCTGGCGGAAGTGCTGAGCCACTAATCTTTCTTCGGCACATCTTTCTTGCTGCTGAGTTGCCGGTTTTATAACTCCGGCAATGCGATGAGAACGATCCACAATTCGATTGATCTACCTCCTGCGACGACCGGCTTCCTCCTGGAATCCGACACCGGTAACCTCATCCTGTTTACGTGAAGCCTGAAGGGTGACTCACATCACAGGCATTCGGCTGTTCTAAACCCTTTAATATGTCCAGCACGTAAGGGGGCTGAGTGGACGTGAGTCTTGCTCCTGGAGCTGTCGACGGACCCTCCATCCGTGGCGAAGCCCGAAGCCGGTCCCGACGGAACGGGAGGGTCCGCCCTCTCTAAGAGAACCAATGCCCGCTGAAAAGATCATGATCGTCGACGATGAGCGCTTGGTGCGCTGGTCGCTGCGCCAAAAGTGTGAGGAGTGGGGCTACACCGTGGTCGAAGCTGACGCCGGAGATGCGGGGCTCCGCATGGCGCAGAAAGAATCGCCGGATGTGGTGCTGCTGGACGTGCGCTTGCCCGACTTGAGCGGGATCGAAGTGCTGGAGCAGTTGAAGAAGATCGGCCAGGGCGCAGCGGTGATCATGATTACCGCTGATCCTCAACTGGACGATGTCAAAGCTGCCCTGAAGCTCGGAGCTTACGACTTTGTCGGCAAGCCGATCGACTTTGACGATTTGCACGACACGATCAGGAATGCTCTTGAGGCGGTGAATCTTCGCAACCAGCCAACCTCGACGCACGGTGAAGCACGCAGGGAGGTTGGATACGACAGCGTTGTGAGCGTATCGCCGAAGATGACGGAGCTGATGAATTTCGTCAAGAAAGTGGCGTCCTGTGAAGCGACTACCATCCTGATCCAGGGCGAGAGCGGTAC
>CAILBQ010000446.1 GCA_903832475.1 uncultured Acidobacteriota bacterium
CATTGCATGGAGCAGACGCTTCGCGTGCCCCTCCCTTTGGTCGGCACGATCTATTGTGACGTTTATCTGACCTCCGCTGCGCCTGCCGTGCGGGCGGATGCGCTTCGTGCAAAAGCAAAAGCAAACGCGGATCGTTCACTTCGTTCAGGATGACAGACTTTTCAGGATGACCGGCCTTGGGTGGTGAGGCGAGGAATGCTGCGGTGCGGGCGGGGCTGCGGGTGTGGTATAGGTTGGCTCATGGAAATTTGCCGGTTGATTGCAGCTGGAATGCTGGGCGGGGTGGTGGGCGCGGCTTGCAGTGCGCAGAATGCTGCGACTCTGGCGCCTACGCCGCCGATGGGATGGAACAGCTGGGATGCGTATGGGCTGACCATCAACGAGGCCGACTTCAAGGCCAATGCCGCGGTGCTGGCCTCGATCAAGCAGTATGGGTGGCAGTATGCCGTCATCGATGAGGGCTGGTATTTGCAGGATCCCTTCGCATCGACGACGGAGACCCAGAAATTCGTCTATGACCAGCATGGGCGGCTGATTCCGGCGTTGAATCGCTTCCCTTCCGCGGCCAATGGCGCGGGGTTGAAGCCGCTGGCTGACTGGGTACATGGGCAGGGGCTGAAGTTTGGCATTCACCTGATTCGGGGGATTCCGCGGGAGAGCGTGCGCGACGACCGGCCAATCGCGGATTCGAAATTTACGGCGAAGGAGGCGGCGGACACCAGCGATGTCTGCCCCTGGAACCAGGACAACTACGGGATTCGCGACAACGCGGCTGGGCAGGCCTGGTATGACTCGATCATGGCGCTCTATGCGGGCTGGGGCATCGATTATTTGAAAATCGACTGCATCAGCGACCGGCCCTACAAGGGGTCGGAGATACGGCAGGTGGCGGCGGCGATCAAGAAGACGGGCCGGCCGATCGTTCTAAGCCTGTCGCCGGGGCCGACGAACCTGGAGCATGCGGAAGAGGTTGGGAAATTTGCCAATCTTTGGCGGATTTCGGACGATCACTGGGATGTTTGGTCGCACGTGCCGGACAAGACGAAGAACCCGCCGGAGGGGGAGTTTCCGATGGGGACGCTGCAGGCGTTTGACCGCCTGGAGGCGTGGCAGCCGTATGTGAAGCCGGGCAACTGGCCGGATGAGGATATGCTGCCGTTTGGGAACCTCACGCCGCATCCGGGATGGGGCGAGGCGCGCCAGTCGCGCTTTACGCACAACGAAGAGCAAACTGAGTTCATTTTGTGGTGCATTACCAGGTCGCCACTGATTCTCGGCACTAACCTTACGAAGCTGGATCCGTTCACGCGCTCGCTGATTACCAACAAGGAGCTGATCCGGATGGATCAAGGGACGCTGTCCAGTGAGCCGGTGAAAAATCTGCCGTCGGGCATGGAGCATGTGCGCGTGTGGACGGCTGCGGAATCCGGCTGGAGAGGGACAGGGCCGAGGTATGTGGCTATTTTCAACCTGGACGACAAGCCGGTGTCGCTGCACTTCACTTGGGCGCAACTGGGGTTGAAGAGCGGGGATCAGGGCGCGGTAGACGTGTTGAATGGATTCAAAGCGCCGAAAGGCGTGGAGAAGACGCTGCCGGCTCATGGGAGCGTGGCATATCGCAACCTGGAGCCGCTGGTCGGGCCGAAATGATATGGGGTTTCATGCGCATCGGGCGGCGGGGCATTTTCGCTGGCCGGCTGCGGGATGAGTCAGCGCCTGGCGGCGCGGAGCTGGGGCTCGAGGTCTTTGGCGGCGCCGTGGCCGTGCCAGAGAATCTTGCCGGAGGAATCCAAAAGCACGACATAGGGGTCTTTGTCTTCGCTGACGTCGAGCCAGGTGCGCCAGAGTTTCTCATCCTGAGTGAGGACGACGAAGGCGTCCTGCTGGGCCGGGGTGAGGCCTTTGCGCATGGAGCTCTTGATCATGCCGCGAACGAAGCCGGGAGCCTTCTCAAGCATGGCAGCTTCGTAGACGAGCGTGCCGGTGAGGGCCGGATCGGCCTGAAGAGCTTTTGCCCACGCGCCGCAGCCGTCTCCGGCCTGCTGGCTGAAGCCGAGGACCAGGATGGCGGAGTGGCCTCTGACGGTTTCCGCCAGCACGAGGCGCTTGCCGGAGAGGGTTTCGCCGGGTGTAAGGGGCATGGCGGCCTGGGCTGCGGCGTGAAAGGGCAGGAGGAAGGCGGCCATCAGAAGGATCGGCAAACATCGCCTCGTGTGGCCGCCCGTCGGGGATTTCTCTGGCTTGGATTTCATTTTGAGACGATCTGACCTTCCCGTGCCGGGATTTTTTTCCTGCTTCAACGTGATCAGGCCATTCGTACGTCGCCATCCTGCCGTGTGCGAAACTGGAGACTCAAGCCTAACCTGTTTCCTTGATGCTTTGGACAGGTTGATATACGCCCCATCGGCGCATCTGGCACGGGAGAAACCAAGGAATGTCGCTGCTCCGCTCTGCGTTTATTGCCCTCTCCACCAATCAGCCGTTGCGACGGTTCAGTGAAAGCTCATCGGCCGGCCGCAAGCTCAGTTCTCGGTTTGTGGCGGGGCTTGAAGTGGAAGACGCGCTGCGCGCAGCGGAGATGCTGAACAACTACGGTATGACGGCGACGCTCGATTCGCTGGGCGAAAGCGTGGTCACGGAAGTCGAAGCGCACAAAGCCGCCGAGGTCTATCATCGGCTGCTGGACGCGATCGCGGCGCAGAAACTGAAGGCCAATATCAGCGTGAAGCTGACCCAGATGGGCCTGGAGATGTCTCCCGACCTGGCTTATACCATCGCCGCCGGGCTGACCGAGCATGCCCGGGCTACGGGAAACTTCCTGCGCATCGACATGGAAGGGTCAAACCTGACCCAGGTGACGCTGGACCTGGTGCGCCACCTGCATGCCCGGCCGGAGTATGCGGGGCATATCGGGATCGTGATCCAGGCTTACCTGTACCGGTCGCTGCCGGATATCGAGCAACTGATCCAGGAAGGGATTCGCGTGCGACTGTGCAAGGGCGCGTACCAGGAGCCACCGTCGGTGGCGTTTCCCAAGAAGACGGACGTGGACACGAACTATGTGCGGCTGGCGGGGATGCTGCTGTCGAGCCCGATCTATCATGGCTTGGCGACGCATGATGAAGCGATGATCGAGGCGGCCAAGACATACGCGAAGAACCAGGGCATCGCGGCGGATCATTTTGAATTCCAGATGCTGTATGGGGTGCGGCGGGATTTGCAGAGACGGCTCATTCGCGAGGGGTACAACGTGCGCGTATATATTCCGTTTGGACGGGAGTGGTATCCCTACTTCATGCGCAGGCTGGCGGAACGGCCGGCCAATGTGTTGTTCCTGGCAAAGAATCTGATTCGGTCCTGACGCGCTGGCTTAGTGGGCCGGTTCGTAGGGCTCGACACGCAGCAGGTTGGAGAGCATCTGGCGCTCGTCTGGCGAGAAGGCGGCACCGTAGCGGGCGGAGTTGAGCACGGTTTCACGCTGCTCGGGGGGCACGCCGCGCAGGTCGTGGAAGGCGGAGCGCATGGCGGACTGGCGGTCGGGCGGCAGGGTGGACATGCGGCGCGCGGACTGGTTGACCTGCATGCGTTCGGCGGGCGAGAGGCGTTCGATGGCCTCGGCGCGGGCCAGGCGGCGTTCGCGCTGGGCCTCGGGAAGCTGATTCACGTCATGCAGCTGCTGGACGAGACGCTGCTGGTCGCCGGGATTGAGGCGATTGAAGCCAGGCTCCTGGCGCAGCAGGCGCTCCTGCTGGGCGAGCGGCAGATTTTGATGCTGGGACATCCACTGGGGCAGATGGCCGGCAGCCTGGGCGTTCGGGCGCAGGCTGGTGGCGCCGGCGCCGTAGGCGGGACGGCCGGCCGGATAGCCGTAGGGCGAAACGGGCTGAACCGGACGAGATAACTCTGGGCGAGGCTGCTGTCCGCCTGAAGGGCGTGGCTGGAATGGAGGCTGGGGCTGCGCCGCAGGACGGCTCTGTGAGCGCGACGGCGGAGCCGTCTGGCGAGGAGCTGATTGGCGCGGCGGGGCGGGGCGGGGCGCAGGCGCGCTGCGCGGAGCCGGCGCACTGTGCGGCGCTCCTCCACCATGCTGCGCAGCATTGAGGGATGCGGACAGGACCAGTCCCAGGCACGCCAGCCACGCTGCGTGTCGAGCCGCTCTCGCTCTGTTCCGGGATCTCATCGTCGTTTCTCTGTTTGTCTCTCGCGATTAGTTGGTGTTGTCCTGATCGGACTGGCTGCCCTGGTCCGATAGGGTTTCCAGTTGATCGAGGAGCTGGGCATTGTTGTCCAGCGTCTGCAGGTCGTGAACCACGGCCGTCTCGGGCGGCGCGGGCTTGGGCTGCCCCCAGTCCGTGATGCCAAGATAGGTGCCGCCGCCGATCAGCAGCACGGCGGTCATGGCCATCGCCGCCACCGGACGCAGAGTGAGCCGCGAACCGTAGGAAAGGCGGGCGCGCAGGTTTTCAAACCAGCTGGCCGGCGCTACCTGGCGCTCCTCGTTGAGCCGGACGTTGAGCCGCGTTAAAAAATAGGGGTTCGGCTCCGGAGCCTCCCAGGTGTCGAGCAGGGCCATGGTGGCGCGCAGCTCGTCAAGCTGCTTGCGGCAGTCGGCGCAGGACTCGAGGTGAATCTCGGCCGGCGAAGGCGCAACACGGTTTTCCAAGGCATTCATCTCGTTCACGGCAGGATCAAGCAACAGATCGGCCATCATCGAGTTCATTTCATTACAAGTCATTTCAAACTCCTTCCGTCGCCGGTGTGCCCCGGCTCTGGCTGCATCTCTCAAACAAAATCCTTCAAGCGGTCGCGCAGTGTCTGATAGGCGCGAAACAACAGCGACTTGGTTGCCGACTCGCTCAACTTCAAAACCTCGCCAATCTGGCGATAGTCCATCTCCTGGTACTTGTGCATCAGGACGGCCATGCGCTGCCGTTCGGGCAGTGCGGCGACCTGGGCGCGGATGGCGGCCATGCGCTCTTCGCGGAGCATGGATTGCTCGACGTTGAGGTCGTCGTCGGCCACTTCCGGCCTGGTTCCCGACTCGGCATCCGGCTCATCCAGATTCAGGGTCGGCGCCGTTCGTTCATGCCTCGTGTCGCGGGCATGATTGACGGCCAGGTTGGTCGCGATGCGGTAGAGCCAGGTGCTGAACTTGGCCTCTGCGCGATACCCTTCCCGCGACCGGTAGACGCGCAGGAACACCTCCTGCGCCAGTTCTTCGGCAACCGCCTCATTGTGGACCATCCGAAACAAAAAGTGGATGATCTGGCGGTGATATTTGCCGACCAGGTAATTAAAGCCGGCTTCGTCGCCGGCGGCTACGGCAAGCATCACCTCGGCGTCTGATTTTTCCTGGCCCTCGGCGTCGGCTTCGGGGCGGCCGTTGGCAATCACCGATTCCCTGCCCGGCTCCAGTCCAAAGGAGCGAGCGGGGAGGGCGCCAGCCGCCGCAAACCCGGCTTCGAAGCCAAGACCCATGCCCGGATTGTCGACCGCCAGGCTTGCCATATCTTCCGGAACACCATTTTCGCCAGAAGGTTGCGTCAAATCCTCCCGATCGGGGCTGGATTTAGCCGCTTTTTCAGGTGCGGGAACGCGGTGGACGGGCGGCTTCCCGTTGCGGGGCGCGCCGCCCGCGCCGGAAGACGGACCCGGGGCGGCGGAAAGACCGTATCGCTCGCCGGGAGACGCGCCATCCGAGAACCATCGCATTGAGAGGAATCGTAAACGCATCGTTTGACGTACGCCATCCTGAATTGCGCGGCCGGCAGGTTTGAACGGCCCTTCGCCGGGGGCCTTCCCGGGATGGGAGAAGGACGCGGGTTGGGCGAGGGTCGTCCTGCGTTGAAGGCCCAGGCTGGCTGATGATACTCTACCGTAGTAGACCCCTCCCGAGCCTTTGTGGACAGCCTGTCCGCCAAGGGCAGCCGGGTGCGATCGCCGGGATCCTGTCCTGGATTGGACGTAGTCCGAGCGAGTTCGGCGCTGTTGGACAAGGCTTGGCAAAACGGTCCGGACGCGGCGCGGAAGCCTCAAGGGGCGATTAACTCAGCGGTAGAGTGCCACCTTCACACGGTGGAAGTCGCAGGTTCGAATCCTGCATCGCCCACCATAGTACGAATAACTAAAGGTCGATTTAGTAACAGGGTAGTAAACATCGTTTCAGTCTGTATGGCAATACTTATGGCAATGCCGCTCTGGGCGTGCCTTGTCCGCTCACTCCCGCACCGCGCCCTAGCACTAACGCCCCCCATTAGCCGAGAGGCGGTCCATTCTGAGCGCTGCCCCCTGCATCGAACGTCCGGGTGTGCGAAGGCAGTTGGGGTATGCCGTTAAACCACTGTATTCAACGCAGCGGGATTTGCATGTAAAAGCGAGACCAAACGTATCAAAGTGACCATACCTCGCAGAACGTAGCATCCTACGCTTCTCATTGCTTCCAAAGTAAGTAGAGGCTAGAGAGGTCAGCAATGACCGCAAGTCCCCGCACGTTTCCTCATCGACCAAACATGGATGGAACCTTTGATGCGATTTGTCCAGACTGCTTGAAAACCATAGCGACAGAAGACACCGAAGCCCTGCTCGGGCCATCGGAACAAAACCACGCTTGCAACGCGATTGAAGTTGAAAGCCTCTGGAGAGGCAAACCGTTCTACATTCGTCAGTAGCAAGGCTGCACGAGAACACCATCGAATGTCCGGGCCTGTAAATGCAGTTGGGGTATGCCCCAATATCGCAGCGATGAACCGCATTATTGGGGTAGACCCTTGTAGTCCTCAAATCAGTCCATTGTGACTAGCGAAGGAGAAGCAGCGGACGCCTGCTGAGGTCGATGCTCCAAAGCGCGAGTTGATTTGTGGGGAATGTTGCGAATTTTCTGACCGCAGTGGAAGTGTTCATCTTCTCCATAATCGTTGGTGACAAGTCCGAGTTCATCACGGCGAACATCGCGGCTGCAAACTGGACAGAACAAAAAGCCGAACTCAGAAAGCATGGTAGCTCCAATGCTGAGGTTGTCAGCGCAGCAGAGATTAGCATTTTCAGAAGCGTGCCAACCGCGAATCGATGGCGAGTTTGATTCCTATCGACCTTGTTTTCCTCAGATGGGCAGGTCCACCCTCATATTGTCAAAGCGCAATCTAGCTATGATCGAAATAGCCATCAAGATTTGAGAACCAAATTCCGTCATGC
>CAILBQ010000447.1 GCA_903832475.1 uncultured Acidobacteriota bacterium
CCCCTGAGGGGAATGACAGAAAGAAAGGCAAGGGCAAAGGCAGAAGCAGATTCCCCTGAGGGGAATGACAGAAAGAAAAGCAAAGGCAAAGGCAAAAGCAGATTCCCCTGAGGGGAATGACAGAAAGAAAAGCAAAGGCAAAGGCAGATTCCCCTGAGGGGAATGACAGAAAGAAAGGCAAGGGCAACCACAGATATCCGTCAAGGCCAGGTGCGCGTTGGTTGGCGAGTGGTGATCGGTAAATGCATGACCTTTGACTCCTCGATGGCTAAGGTCTCGAATGGCCGGGAGGCACGGCCTGGAATCCTGGTCCGCGAGATGGGCTCACTCGGTGCGGAGGGCGCGGAGAGGGTCGATAGTGGCGGCGCGGGTGGCGGGGATGGCGCTGGCGGCGAGGGCGACAACGACGAGGCCGACGATGGAGAAGAGATAGCTGGCGGCGTCGAACGGGGTGACTCCGTAGAGGGAGGAGGCGAGGGCGCGGCCGATGAGGAGAGCGAGAGGCAGGCCCAGTCCCAGGCCGAGGGCGGCGAGGAGGAGCGAGTCTTTGAGGACCATCCACATGACCTGGCCGCGGCGGGCTCCGACGGCCATGCGGACGCCGATCTCGGCGGTGCGCATGTTGACGCGGTAGGAGAGGGTTCCGTAGAGGCCGGTGGCGACGAGTACCACGGCGAGGATGCCGAAGAAGCCGGCGAGGCGGGCGAAGAGGAGCTGTCCGGCGATAGAGGTGTCGTACTGGGCGCGCTGGGTCATGGGCTGGATGAGTGGGAGGTTGGGGTCCATCTGCTGGACGACTTTTTGCGCGGTGGGCAAGATGGCGAGAGGATCGCCGCTGACGCGCATCTCGATGTGCATGGCGCCGACGATGGGGATCTGGGCGAACATGAACCAGGCCATGGGAATGGGATCTTCGGTGATGCTGCGGTACTTGTGATTCTTGACGACGCCGACGACGGTCATGGGGAAGTTGATGCCGGTGGGGCTGATGATGTGGCCGAGGGGGTTCTGGCCGGGCAGGAACTTTCTGGCGAACTCTTCGTTGATGATCCCCACCGCGGGTGAGGCGGCGGTGTCGGAATCTTTGAAGTCGCGGCCTTGGAGCACCGGAACCTGGAGTGTGGTGAAGAAGTCCGGGCCCACGACATTGCTGCGAACGGTTCTCGCGCCCCCGTTCGGAACGTCGGGTAATTTTCCATCCACCAGCATGTCGCTGTTACTGGACCATCCGGATCCAATGCGATCGTCCATGATGGTGAGGGACTGGACGCCGGGGAGGACGCGGAGCTTGCGCATGAGCTCGTTGTAGAAGGCGATGCCCTGGGGGACGGAAGTGAAGTCGGGCTTGAGGCCGAAGACGACGAGGCCGTTGACGTTCATGCCGAGCGGGGTGTTCTGGAGATTGCGCAGGGTGCGGATGAGGAGGCTGCCGCCGACCAGGAGGACGATGCACATGGCCATCTGGAGGGCGACGAAGAGACGGCCGGAGCGGGATTTTCCGGCGTCGGTGTTGGAGGTTGCTGAGGAGGTCTTGAGGGCGAGCTCTGCGCCGCCGCGCATGGCTACACGGAGAGGCGCGACGCCGAAGAGGATGGCGGCGGCGACGAGCAAGCTGAGGGTGAAGAGCATGACCGTGGTGTCGGGGGCGAGGCTGGATTCAATGCGGGCCCATTGAGCGAGAAGCCGCGTGGCGACTTCGGCGAAGGCCCAGGCGAGGATGCCGCCAGTGGTGACGAGGATGGCGCTTTCGGTGAGGAGCTGGCGGAGCAGTTCGCCGCGGCCTGCACCGAGGGCGAGACGCAGGCTGAATTCGCGCTGGCGGGCGGAGTTGCGGGCCATGAGCAGCATGACGACGTTGGTGAGAGCGATGAGCAGGACGAGGCCGACCATGGCCATGAGGATGCGAAGGGGCTTGCCGTACATCTCGTCATAGCCGGGGAAGTTTTTGGCGTCGATGAGTCGCAGCACGGGAGGCTTGTCGCCTGGCATGCGCATGGTGCCTTCAAACGCTGCCGCCGACAGCACGGGTTGCAACTGCGCGATGGCCTGGTCGCGGGATACTCCGGGAGCGAGGCGGCCGATGAGGCGCAGGCACCACCATTTTGGATCGTTGAGATAGGTTTTGCCGTCGCGCACCGGATTCCCAATCACGTTCAGCTCGGGGCGATTCGGCAGCGGAATCCAGAAGTCGGTTGAATCGCTGCCTTCGACGCCTTCAAAGCCTTGCGCACTGACGCCGACGATTGTCATGGGCAGGCCATTCACGTAGAGCGTTTTGCCAAGGACGTCGCGGCTACGGGCGAACTCGCGGGTCCAGTAGTTGTAGCTGAGGACGGCGATAGGCGCGTGGTTGCGCTCGTCTTCTTCGAGGAAGCCGCGGCCGAGGGCGAGCTTGACGCCGAGGCCGCTGAAGAAGGCTCCGCTGACCATGTCGCCTTCGGCTTCTTCTGGCTGGGCGCCGATGCGCACGGCGACCTTACTGCCGGACAAGGGAGCGAAGGCCATGATGGGGACGAGGCCGCGGCGCTGCGTTCGCAATACGTCATAGACGTGGTAGGAGAAGGTTTCTTCTCCCTCGATGGTGCCGGTGTCGCGCGGGGGCTTGTCGATGCGGAGATTGACAACGCGGCTCGGGTCGGCGACGGGGAGGGACTTGAGGAGGACGGCGTTCATGACGCTGAAGACGGCGGTGTTGGCGCCGATGCCGAGGGCCAGAGTGAGGACGGCGGTGAGAGTGAAGCCGGGGCTTTGGCGGAGGGAGCGCAGAGCGAAGCGGAGGTCGCGGCCGAGCTTGTCGAGCCAGGCGAACGACCTGCTCGTGGAGAAGCGTTCGCGGGCGGCGGGAACGCTGCCGAAGGTGGCGGCGGCGCGGCGGCGTGCTTCGGATGCGCTGACGCCTTCTTCGCGAAGCTCGTCGGCTTCGAGTTCGAGATGGGACTTGATTTCTTCGGCGAAGTCTTTGGCGCTGCGGCGGCGGTTGAACATGGCTAAGCCTCCTGGGATTTGGGTCCTTCTTCTCCGTCGAGGATTAATCCCATGGCGCGGGTGAGGCGTCGCCATTCGCTGGATTTTTCGACGAGCTGGTCGCGGCCTTTGGGAGTGAGGGTGTAAAAGCGGGCTTTGCGGTTGTTTTCGCTGAGGCCCCACTTGGCGCGGATCCATTTGCGGTCTTCGAGGCGCTGGAGAGCGACGTAGAGCGAGCCATGGTCGACGAAGAAGACTTCTTCAGACTGGCGCTGGATAAGGCGGGCAACGCCCTGGCCGTGGACCGGGCCGAGGGCGAGGATTTTGAGGATGAGCAGGTCGAGCGTGCCCTGGAGGAGGGCGATACGCTCGTCGTTGTTTTCTTGGGTAGCCATTCGACCCGAAGTATGCACTCCTCTTGGGTAGAATGTCAACCCGGCACCTGCCGTGCGGGCGGATGCGGCTTTCGCCGCTTAGGCTCCCGATGGTCGCCCTGGGTCGGGGCTGGGGTGCTTTGTGGATCCCGCCCATCGCAAAATGCGCGATGGACGGGGCACATAGAGGGTGTGGTGGTCTGGGGTGCTTTTGTGGATCCCGCCCATCGAAAATGCGCGATGGACGGGGCACATAGAGATCTCTGAATTGCGAGGGTTGGGGAACTTAGTTGGTTGGGGTGGTGTCTATCCGGGCATAAGACTTGCAATGCGGGCTTGGCAACGGACCCTCGGAGAGAGACTCCCAGGGGCAATGGAGGGGACTTATGTTTGAAGACTCTACGTTTGATTCGCGGTCGGTGCTTCCCAACAAGACGCCGCAACGGATGATGGTTGCGCTGGTGGTGAATGTTTCGATCGTGGCGGGGCTGCTGGTGTTTCCGCTGCTGTATCCGGAGAGTTTGCCGGGGCACTTGCTGCGGGAGGTGTTGTATGTGCCGCCGGTGCCGGTGGCCCCGGCTGATCCGCGACCGGTGGCGGTGGAGAGAAGCGCGGTGGAGACAGTTTCTTTGCGGAATCCGTTTGAGGCGCCGAGGAAGATCCCCGGCAAGATCAACATGGACGCGGAGCCGGCGCTGGCAGATGCGGGGAATGCTTCGACGTTCATGGATGTGATTGGGGCTCCCGCCGCGAGCACGAATGTGTTTCACGCAGCGCCGGCGCATGTGGTGGTGCAGGCCGTTCCGAAGTCCGTGAAGATTTCGGGAGGGGTGGCGGAGGGGAGGTTGGTATTTCATCCGACGCCGTCGTACCCGGTGATTGCGAAGGCTTCGCACACGGAGGGGACGGTGGTGCTGGCGGCGACGATCGATCATGAGGGGAAGATTGCGAATCTGCGCGTGGTGAGCGGCCCGGCGATGCTGCAGGAGGCGGCGCTGCAAGCGGTTTCGCAATGGCGGTACCGGCCGTACATGCTGAACAATCAGCCGGTGGATGTGGAGACGACGGTGAACGTGGTGTTTTCGCTGAGCGGGCGGTTGTGAGTTGGGTGGATCGAATGGATTTTTGAGTTGCTATGACTTCGCATTGTTGGGAAAAGCAACCGCGGGTCCTGCGACGGTGTTTGACGCCAAAAGCGCGCCAAACTCAGCTCAGGATGAGGGTCTCATCTGAGGGTTTGGAGGACGGTCCTTGATGATCGATGATGATAGGCCCGGCGGGGATCGCCGGGCCTTTGTTGTTGGTTGGGCTGACCGCTTTTGAGTTGGTGAGGGCGGTTAGTCGGGGAGGTTGAGGAGTTGGGATTTGACCAGGGCTTCGGTGAGGCGGTCGAGGGCCAGGGGGAGTTTGTAGTCGATGGTGCGGCGGCTGATGCCGAGCATGGCCGCCGTCTCGGTGTGGGTGAATTCCTGGACCACGACGCTGCTGATGAGCTGGAGGTCGACGGGAGAGAGCTTTTTGAGACAGCGTTCCACGTCGAGGACGAAGATGAGTGCATCCTCGAAGGTGCGGATGGAACGGCTGGAGGCCCATCCGCGCTCGATGGAGTCGATGAGGAGGGCGGGTGAGCGGCCGATCTGGAAAGAGGCGTAAAGATAGCGCCGCAGGAGGTTCTCAGTGTGCTTGCGGTAGAAGGCCCAGGTGATGGGGGGTGGGGTTTCGGGGGTGGCGCGGGCTTTTTTGGCCGTGGGCGCCTGCTGGAGTGGCTGGGGATCGGGCAGAAGCCTTGGCTGGAGAGCCGCGTTGGCGGCCCAGACGAGAGGGAGCAGGAGTGCGGCGCTCATTGGATGCCTCCGAAGGAAGCGGTGAGGCCGGTGGGGGTGAAGGGCGGTTGCGGGTCGAGGTCGTTGTAGGGACTACGCGCGTCGACGGCGTGGAGGGTGGGTATGGTGGTTTTGGGTCGAGGGCCAGGGCGCTTTCTGCCGCGAACGGCGGGAAACTGCCGGAGCCGATCATGGCAGGGAGAGCAGTAGACACTGACTTCTGTGTGAGGTCGTAGCCAAAGGCAACCGCAGCTTTCACAAATCTTCAAATTCAGGCGCAATTCCATGAATGCACTCCAAAAGTACACATTCACCGGCGGATGGGTGATCCTCAAGCGCATACCGCAGGGCAACGGGAGAGGGCAGTCGCCTTGCAGGAGTCTAGTGCCCTGCTGGGGGATGGCGGCTTGCTTCCCTGGCAAATGGTGAAGATCGATTGCGCAGAAACACTGGAAGCTCAAGCAGTGCGCGGGCGCTCAGCGGGTGCTGAGGCGGGCGCGGGAAGGAGGTCATGCGGGCGGGCGAGTTGCGCGAGCTGGAAGCGTTCTTCCGAGCTGGAGCCGGACGGGAGAAGACAGCCGCGGAGCCCGAGGGCTGACTGCGGATCGCTGGAGGAGTGCCGAGGCACTGCCAGGATGCGTTTGAAACGCGGGCTGATTCCCATTCCGGGCTGATTACGCAACAGGCGATGAATTGCCCAGCAGAATCCTCCTTACGATGCTTGAGAAAGTGGATTGAATCTATACGCAGGGGCTGGTGGAGTCAACGGAGTGAGAGAAAGGAGGGAGGGTTCCAGCGCCGGGTTGTGGGAAAAAGATGGAAAGGTTGCCGTTTGTGCTATTCCAAGTTTTCTACATGAAGTGCTGTGCTTAAGGATTCGATGGCTGGCTGTGATTTTTCCACATGAACTTTACGCAACTGGTTGAGCGAATTCGGTTGGAATTGCAGCGCAGGATAGAGCGCGGGACGTTGAGTGTGTCCCTGCTTTCGCGGCAGACGGGGTTAGGGCAGTCGCACATCTCGAATTTTCTGCATGGGCGGCGTGGGGTGAGGCTGGAGACGCTGGACCGGATCATGCAGGCGCAGGGGCTGAGCGTTGAGGACCTGGTGCCATCGCGGCGGGAGGAGCGAGACGGGCTGCTGAGCGGTCAGGTGGGAAACGTGGTGCTGCTGCCGGTGGTGACGCACCAGGCGGCGATGACGGAGCGGTATATCCGGGTGAGCCGGGGCCGGGAGATGGCTCCGTTTCAGGCGGCGATGTTGAGCGGGCTGCGGCCGCGGTGTCCGCCGGAGAGGCAGACGTGGGAGCGGTTTGTGGTGGTGCGGGCGAGTGCGGCGGACGCGGCGGGGATGGAGCCGGTGGTGGAGGCGGGGGCGCTGCTGGTGGTGGACCGGCACTACACTTCGCTGACGGCGTATGAGGAGGGAAGGCCAACGATGTATGCGGTGCGGGTGGAGATGGGGATGGTGGTGCGGTACGCGGAGTATGCGGCTTCGCGGGTGGTGTTGAGGCCGGTGGAGATGAGTGCGGCAATCAAGGTGATTGCGGTGAGTTCGCGGGCTGCGGCGCGAGAGATGGTGGTGGGGAGGGTGGCGGTGGTGATGCAGGGGCGAGGGGCGAAAGATGAGGGGTCAGGTAGTCCTGGAGTTTTCTGATCATGGCGGTCAGCATTTTGCCGACTTGCTGGCAGAGGTTTTCTGCGTGTGCCCGAGGAAGTTCGTCTCCGAAGTGGAGGCAGCTTGGAATGACGAGCTGCGTTTCGATTTCGTTGTTGGAACCGCAAGCGTGACCGAGGAATTGGAGGTACTCGCCGGTGGTGCGGCGTCCGTAACCTCCCGCTATGTTGCTGGTGACGGAGACCGAGGCGCGCCGCTTCCGGAAAGGTCGAAGTACAGCGATACACAGACAAGCTGAGTTCGATCGACCGCTGCCAGACCACGAGGTCTTTGAAAGAAGTGGTCATTTCTGATTTCGATTGGCTGGGGTCGATGATACTCCCGTTGGGTAAGGGTCGAGGGACGACGAGGAAGGTTGGTGGGGGTTGGTTGAGGCTGGTAGCATCGGCTGTGGAGGATTGGCATGGACAACGGTGTTGGTGGTGGAAACGGTTTTCGTTCGCATGAGGATGTGGCGCTGGATTTGCTGAAGTTTGTGGCGGGTTCGACGGGGTTTGGGCGGGCGACGGTGCCTTCGACGGGATTCAGCGGGACGGCGGCTCCGAAGGCGGAGGAACAGATCAATCAGCTGCTGGATTTGTATGGGCGGTGTTTGAACGTGGTGAAGGGGACGAAGAATTCGTGAGATTTTCCGTGGAGGTTCGTCGATCCCACCCTGGACACGATACGGCCGTGTCCAGGATGGGGCACCCCCGGTTTTTCAAGGTGGACGTGAGGCTCGGTTGAGGAAGCTGCGGGTGGCGGTGGCGGGGACGGGGGCATTCGGGCGCAACCATGTGCGCGTGTACCGGGAGCTTGCTGCCGATGGTGTGGAGCTGGTGGCGGGGATTGAGCCGGATGCTGCGCGGGCGGGGCGGACGGCGGAAGACTTTGGGATTCCTGTGTATGCCACGGTGGCGGATGCGCTGAGTGCGGATCTGCGGCTGGATGCGTGTTCGGTGTGCGTACCGACGAGTGCTCATGCGGCAGTGGCTGGGGAACTCTTGAGCGCGGGTGTGGATTGCCTGGTGGAGAAGCCGATCGCGGCATCGCTCGATGAGGCGGATGGGCTGATTGCGCTGGCGGAGAAGCATGGACGCATGCTGCAGGTGGGGCACCTGGAACGGTTCAATCCGGCGGTGCTGGCGATGGAGCCGAAGCTGACGCGGCCGATGTTTTTTGAGGCGCATCGGTTAAGTGTGTTCACGCCGCGATCGCTGGATGTGGACGTGGTGCTGGACCTGATGATTCATGACCTGGACGTGGTGCTGACGTTCGCCAAGTCGCATGTGAAGGAAGTACGGGCGGTGGGGCTGCCGATCCTTTCGCCAAAGGTGGACATTGCGAATGTGCGGGTGGAGTTTGAGTCGGGGTGCGTGGCGAACTTTACGGCTTCGCGAGTGTCGACGGAGCGGGTGAGGAAGCTGAGATTCTTCGAGCCAAGGCAGTATGTGTCGATCGACTATGCGCGACGGGATGTGCTGGTGATTGGGGTGGATGAGGGGTTTTCGCTGGAAAAGGCGATGGAGATGGGAGCGGCGGGCGGGTTTCAGGATGGGCTGCCGGGGCTTTCGTTTCACAAGCCGGAGATTGTGGCGGGCGAACCGCTGCGGCTGGAGCTGGCTTCGTTTGTGGAGGCGGTGCGGGAGCGGAGAGCGCCGCGGGTGACGGGTGGGCAGGCGAGAGAGGCACTGGCGCTGGCGCTGGAAATTCAGAGGAGTATGGCGGTGCATGCGGAGGGGGCGGGGTTGGGGAGCTTCTTTCGCGGGGATGATGGGCTGGGAGCAGGGAACCGGGATTAGATGGTCGGGGCCATTGAGGCCGCTCGTAAAAGCTCGTAGCGAAATGATTTTCTTGCCGGGGATAAATCCCCGGCCTACCTGGACATGCAACGGGTAACCTTCGACAGGCGAGGCCGAGGGTTTGCGGCCCTGGTTGTTGGTGTTGCGCAAGGGCAGGGCTGCGAGGGGAAACCTTTTGCGGGGTGGGGGCCATCTGAACTGCACAGTGCGGCGGGGTCTCTGCCGCTGGGCGATCTGAACGTTCATTTGAGGGTGTATTGGAGCTGAGCTATGGCTCTCTTTGTGGTGCTGCGCGCGGCGTTTGGATATCTGTTTCTTGTGCTGATGGTGCGGATTGTGGGGCGGCGGCCGGGAAAGCAACTGACTCCGTTTGAGTTTGTGCTGGTGTTTTATCTGGGCGGATTGACGCTGACGGGGATGGTGGGGGTAGAGGCTTCGCTATCGAGCGCGGTGGTGCAGATCATCACGGTGGCGCTGTGCCATTACGTTCTGGCGGAGCTGCGGTTTCGCTATGACTGGGTGGCGCAGCTGCTGGATGGCTCGCCGCTGATTCTGCTGGAAAAGAAGCAGTGGCGGACGAAGACGCTGAGCAAGATGGGCATTCAAGACGATGACGTGATGGACATGGCGCGGGGGCAGGGGATCAAGGACCTGTCGGGGATCAAGACGGCGGTGCTGGAGAGCTTTGGCGAGATCACGATTGTTCCTGAAGAAGAGGGTGAGGAGTAGAGATGGGGGCGCAGCCGTTTACGAGTCCGGTGGAAGACAGTGTGCCCAAGGTGGGCGAGGGCGAGAAGGCCATCGCAGTTGGGGAGAATCTTGAATTTCAACGCAAGTGGTGGCGGTTTGAGCGAGTGGTATGGGCGGTCTTCCTGGTGATCCTGGTGTGCGATGTGATGGGGCTGCTGGGGCGGGGATGGCTGGCCAAGGCGAAGGCGACGACGCCGGAGTTGACGCTCGATTATGAGCGGGTGGCGCGGGCGGGGACGCCTTCAGTGATGACGCTGACGTTTGGTGACGGGGCGATTCATGAAGGGAAGATACGGGTGTATGTGAGCGACTCGGTGGTGAAGCCGCTGGGGGCGCAGAGGATTGCTCCGCAGCCGGCCATGTCGATGGTGGGGGATGGAGGGATTACGTACACGTTTGACGCTTCGCGGGCGCCGGCGGTGGTGCAGATTGCGCTGGAGCCTTCGTTTCCGGGGGTGCATGACTTCACGGTGAAGGTGGAGGGGGATCAGGAGATTGATGGGAAGGTGCTGGTGGTGCCTTAGGCACCTGCCGTGCGGGCGGATGCTTCGCATGGCGCTCGCTTTGCTCGCGATGGAAGGACGGCGACGGTTAGAGGTTCGGGGTGGTGAGGTTGTTCTTTCCCACCCTTGCCGCGCAAGGATGGGGCACCCGGTCGTTGTGGGCCGGGAGAGGAATGCAGAAGCAGATTCTGACATTGAACGTGGTTGAGGGTAAGGAAGTCCGAAGAGGTTAGGAGTAAGAGCCACTTTATGCCGACGATTTTGCATGCGGTTGCTGGGTATTTCATTTTGCTGTTTCTGGTGCGGGTGCTGAAGCGGCGGGCGGGATCGCAGATGACGCTGTTTGAGTTTGTGCTGGTGTTTTTGATGGGCGGGATCATCATTTTGTCGACGGTGGGCAATGACCGGTCGGTGACCAATTGCACATGCGCGGTGATGGCGGTAGGGCTGATGCATCGCGGGGTGGCGTGGGCGAAGAGCAAGAGTCCGCGGATTGGGGCGATTGTGGATGGGACGCCGCTGGTGGTGATTCGCGATGGGGTGATCCAAGAGGAAGTGATGCGGGGGATGAAGTTGCGGACGGAGGACCTGGAAGCGGCGGGGCGGAGCAGTGGAGTGACGCGCGTGGAAGACATTGGGTATGCGGTGCTGGAGAGGAATGGGCGGATTTCGGTGTTTGGGAAGAGCTAGTGGACAGTGAGCAGTAGGCAGCGAGGGAAGCTATGGCGGATGCAGGGGGACAATCGGTCGGGCAGGATAGGGAGATTGAGACGGATATTCCGCAGAGGCTGGACCGGCTGCCGTGGTCGGGATGGCATTTACGGATACTGACGGCGCTGGGGACGTCGTGGATTCTGGATGGGCTGGAAGTGACGCTGGTGGGGTCGCTTTCGGGAATTCTGGAGAGCAAGGAAGGGCTGCACCTGAGCGATGCGCAGGTGACGGGGGCGGCAACGACTTACCTGGCGGGCGCGGTGATGGGGGCGCTGCTGTTTGGGTATCTCACGGATCGGCTGGGACGGCGGAAGTTATTCCTGGTGACGCTGGCGACTTATTCGCTGGCCACGGTGGCGAGTGCGTTTTCCTGGAACCTGCTCAGCTTTTCATTGTTTCGGTTCTTTACCGGGGTGGGGATCGGCGGGGAGTATGCGGCGATCAACTCCGCTGTGGATGAGCTGATTCCGGGGAAGGTGCGGGGGACGGTTGACTTAGTGGTGAATGGCACGTTCTGGCTGGGGGCGACGGGTGGGGCGCTGGCGGCGATGTACCTGCTGGCGGGGCATCTGCCGTTTGGGATCACGCAGCACCTGGCGTGGCGGCTGGCATTTGGGATTGGCGGGTCGCTGGGGGCGATTGTGCTGGTGTTACGGCTGTTTGTGCCGGAGAGTCCGCGATGGCTGATGCTGCGGAGGCATGAGGAGGATGCAGGCAAGGTTGTCGAGGACATTGAGAACAGGGCTTCGAAGGGCGACAAGGACAAGCTGCCGAAGCCGGAGGGGGACAAGCTCAAGATCAAGGTGCGGGATCATACGCCGCTGGCGGAGATCTTCAAGAACATGGCGGGCGAGAACCGGATGCGGTCTGTGCTGGGGCTGGTGCTGATGGTGGCTCAAGCGTTCTTTTTCAATGCTGTGTTCTTCAGCTATGGGCTGGTGGTGAAGAAGTTTTTCCACGTTTCGGACAAGGAGCTGCCGCTGCATTTGCTGCCGTTTGCGATTGCGAGTTTCCTGGGGCCGGTGACGCTGGGGAAGCTGTTCGACAAGGTGGGGCGGAAGCCGATGATCACGATCAGCTACGGGGCGGCGGGGCTGCTGCTGGCGGTGGTGCTGTTTCTATTTGGGGGCGGGACGATTGAGGCGAAGGGGATGGGGATCTGCTTCAGCGTGATTTTCTTTATCGCTTCGTCGGCGGCGAGCGCGGCGTATCTGACGGTGAGCGAGATTTTTCCGCTGGAGATACGCGCGTTTGCGATTGCGATTTTTTATGCGCTGGGGACGCTGGTGGGTGGGGCGGGGGCTCCGCTGCTGTTTGGGTTCTTGATTGAAACGGGGTCGAAGTGGGCGGTGGCAGGTGGGTATGCGCTGGGGGCGGCTTTGATGATTACGGGTGCGGTCTTTGAGCACTTCATTGGGGTGGAGGCGGCGGGGCAAAGCTTAGAGTCGGTGTCGAAGCCTCTGCAGTCCTCATAGGCGCTGGCTGTGCGGGCGGCGGGCTTGACCGGTCCTACTCCTAGAGGCGGGATACGAGGGGAGCCAACGCGAGGAGGGGTTGCGGCATCAAAACTCTGTTTGTGGAAACAGAAAGGATGCCCATGCCCGACTTGAATTCAGAGAAAGCCCTGCAAGACCTCATTGCCGCACTGAACGAGGATCTCGCCCGCGAATACCAAGCCATCATTGCTTACACCGTGTACTCCAGCGTCATTTCAGGGGCGCAGTGGATGAACATTGCCAGCGAGCTGAAGAAGCATGCCGGCGAGGAGCTGCAGCATGCGCTGATCATTGCCGATCAGATCGATTACCTGGGCGGACAGCCGACGGCGACTCCCAAGGAAGTCAAGCTGTCGGACAAGCCGGAAGAGATGATTCGGTTTGACCTGGACAACGAGACGGAAACGATCACCAACTACAGAGAGCGGGTGAAGCAGGCCGAGGCGCTGGGACATTATGCGCTGTCGGAGCAACTGCGGAAGATCATTTCGCAGGAGCAGGAGCATCAGCATGACTTGGCGACGGCGCTGGGGATTGATGTTCCCAAGGTGGTTGCGCAGGGGGCTTAGCGTTGGCGAGGTTCCTGTGTTCGGCTGACGTCGTCAAGGGGATGCTGGTGCAGACGCCCTGAGCGATGGGAGGAAGAAGCAGATTCCCCTGAGGGGAATGACAGAAAGAAAGGCAAAAGCCAAGGCTGTAGTGGGTTTTGCCTGCGCGGAGACGGCGGCTTCGTGATTGAGCCGCTGTTCGTCCCCTGAGCTACGCTTCGTTCTGGATGACGGCGCTGGAAGAGGTGGATTAGCTGCGCATTTCTGCTGCAACCTTTTTTGGGCTGGGAAAGGGAATAGGGCTGGGGATATCTCCGAAGAGATAGCCGCCCCGGCCTTTCGCCTTTGCGCGAAAGAGCGCCGCGTCGGCCATGCCGAGGAGGACTTCGAAGCCGCCGACGCTGTGGTTGACGGAGGCAGCGCCCATGCTGATGCTCAAGGTGATGGGCTGTTCGGCAACGGTGATTTCGAGAGTTTCGAAGATGCCCATGACGCGTTCGGCGACGATTTCGGCCTGTTCGCGGCTGGTGCCGGGGAGCAGGACGCAGAATTCGTCGCCGCCCCAACGGCCGAGGTAGTCTTCATCGCGGAGTCCGCGGCGGAGGGCCATAGCGACCGATTTGAGGATGAAGTCGCCGACGGCGTGACCATAGGCGTCGTTGATTTTCTTGAAGTGGTCGACGTCGATCATGAAGACGGAGAAGGATTGTCCCATGCGCAGGGAGAGAGCCTTCTGGTGATAGGCGATGTCTTCGATGGCGCGGCGGTTGAAGAGGGTGGTGAGGGCGTCGTGGGTGGCTTGTTCTTTGAACTGGAAGTTCAGACGCTCGGTGATGGCCAGCAAAAAGAGGGTAAAGAGGATGCTTTGCGCGACGGCGATGGAGATGCCGTTGTATACGGAACGCGCGCTATTGAAATCGTAGCTGACCTGGAAGTGCGGGATGCGGAGGAAGCTGACGATGACGCCGGCCGTAGAGATGGCGAGGAGCAAATAGACGGCGGCGGCGAGTCGGTCGACGAACTGACGGCGGCCGTTTTCGGGCTGGTAGAAAGATGCAGCGATGCGGAGCATGGTGATGAGGCGAATCACATTGAAGGCGAGCAGGGCGACGGTCATGTTAGGCCGCACGAGGCCGGACCACACGTAGACTGCGCAGGTGGCCAGGACGGGACCCCATACCCAGATGTTTTGCCGCTTTTGCTGTTTCAGTTCAACGACGGCGAGATATTGCAGGACCATGCCGACAACACCGAGCAGGGGCATCGCGACGGGCAGGGTAAGACGGGGCAAGCCGATGGTGAAAGCAAAAGCTGCGCTGATGCAGAGGCAGGAGTTGCCCCAAAGAGTGAGGGCCCTGCTCATGTGTTCTGAGTAATGCCGGCGAAGCACCAACATGAGCGTTCCGGCGGTGACGCAGAGAGCAGCGGCCACCAACCAGACAGTATTCACCTCAAAGCCCATCGTGCATACCTTTCGTGAATCGGTACATTGGACCCGCACAGCGGTTATCGGCGTTCTTGTGTCGAGCGCTTGATGCGCTTTGTATACATCCGTCGTCAGCGTCTTCGAGAACGGGCGCGAGCGGACGTTTTATGAGATCGGCCGGATGTTCCGGCAATCCCTAGATTACATGGAGCGAAACAGGGGCACAATCGATTTCGCGTAGCCTGGGGAGTTGGAAACGTAACCATTTTGTAAACGCCGGGCGGAGGGCCGGAGCGGGGCTTGGGAAGAGGGCCGACTGTCATTTTGGGCGAGTTTCCTGTTCCATCTGCAGGTCGATGTACGAGAATCAGGCTCAAGCTTTTGTTTTCTTTGGAATCGTGATCCTGGATTCTCAGGTCGGACCTTCATCGCATCCAACCCACTAAGGTGAAACATGTTCGATACGTTCTGGGATGCAAAGACAGCCCGCATTCTTTTTACTGCGCTGACAATTGCGGTGATTCTCGCGTTTCTCTATGGGGCGCGGCAGACGCTGACGCTTTTTCTGTTTGCGGTGTTGTTTGCATACCTGGTGGACCCGCTGGTTTCGTATCTGGAGAAGCCGCTGCGGGGGCGCACGCAGGCGATCGGCGCGGTGTATCTGCTGCTGATCGGGCTGCTGGTGGGAGTGGGGTTTGTCATTGGGCCGAAGATTGCGGAGGAGGGTCGATCTCTGGCAACCAGCCTGCCTTCGCTGATCGACCGGATTGGTTCGGGGCAGCTGGTCTTTCAGATCGGACAGACGCATGGCTGGAGCCAACAGCGGGAGGCGCAGATCCAGAGCGTTTTTGTGGCGCATCGCGCGGATATTTTGAATTACGCGAAGTCGATTGGGGAGAGCCTGGCGGAGCCGGCGCAGCACATCTGGTGGCTGATCCTGATTCCCATTCTTTCGCTGTTCTTTCTGAAGGACGGGCAGAACATTGCGGATAACTTGATTGAGCTGGCGCGCACGCCGGAAGAGACGACGATGGTGCGGGGGATTGTGCGCGATGTGAACGTGATGCTGGGCAGCTATATCCGGGCGCAGTTGATTCTGAGCGCGTTTACGGCGGTGGCGTACACGGTGGTGCTGTCGCTGATGAAAGTGCCGTACGCGTTTATCCTGGGGCCGGTGTCGGGCATTTTTGAATTTGTGCCGACGGTTGGACCGGCGATCGCGGCGGTGGGAATTTTTGCCATTGCGGCGCTGACGAGCTATCCGCACCTGGCCTGGCTGGTGGTGTTTCTGGGAACGTGGCGGCTGGTGCAGGACTATGTGAACAGCCCGCGGGTGATGGGGAAGTCGCTGGAGATTTCGCCGCTGGTGCAATTGTTTGCCGTGCTGGCGGGGGGAGAGATTGCGGGGGTGGTGGGAGCGCTGATTTCGGTTCCAGCGGTAGCGGGGCTGCGGATTTTGTGGCGGCGGATGTCGAAGTACAAGCCGGCGGAGGAGCAGCCTGCGCCTTCGCTGTTCAAGTCGGATAGATTTCGGCGATTTATTGCGAGGCCGCAAAGAGGCGGGGTTCCGGTGGCTACGGTGAAGCTTCCGGAGAGCGATCAATCCTGAGAGATCCAGTGGCTTGAAGGGGCGGACTCTTTTCGGCTTGCGGGTGGGGAAAATTCGCGAAAAGTGACCAACCTTGACCACCTCGGTAATTCCCTGACTGCCTAGGATGTTGGAGCAGCATTGTGCATCTCACTCGACAGGCAGCTCTCCAGGCCAGTGAAAGGAAAACACCATGACCATCATCATCATCATTCTTCTCATCCTTCTTCTCGGAGGTGGCGGCGGCTACTACGGACATAGCCGCTGGGGATACGGCGGGGGCGCGGGTATCGGCCTCGGCACGATTCTTCTCATCCTGCTGATCGCCTACCTGCTTCACTTGATTTAGCTGGCGGACAGGGGCGCCCGATCCGATGGATGGGGCGCCTCTTTCTTTCGCAGACTGGCCTGCACAATGCTTAAGATCCTGCGGTGGTCTGTTTCCCTTTGTGACGGCGAAAGGATGAAACTGGCGAGGAAGTGAACGAAGAAGCAAACAGACTTTCCAGAGAGGCGTGGCTGCTCTTTGGCGCTTACGTTGCCTTCCTTATTCTGCTGCCGACCGGATCCGTTTTTGGCGTCAACGTTAAAGTCCTTACCTTCCTGCCTCTGTTCATTTTCACGTTTGCGAGAAGTGTTCGAAGCAATCGAAGTGCGTTGCCGCTGGTTATGCAGGCGACGGTTGTTTTTCTGCTTGTCTGCTGGACATTGCTGTCGCAGTTTTACCCGACCTTTGACGGCTATTTGTCGTTATCGCAGTTCAAAGATGTCATCACGACGCTGGCGGGATGCTGGTTTATCCGAATCCTGACCGAGAACGATTCAGACAAGAAAGCGTTCCTGCGGCTGGTTCTCAATGTCACCGCATTTGGCTGCCTGCTCAAGGGAATGATTTTTCTCTATGGGCTGCGGGCGGGTGTTCCCGTTTCCGATATTGTCGACAGGATTTCGGCTTCCTTTGGTGTGAAATTGATGACGGCCGATCTTGGCGACACGAGTGTGCGACTGCAATTCACCTCCGACAATCTTTTGCCAGCCTGCTTATTCGCATTGCTATGCCTGCGGAAGAAGTTAGGTATCGGCTCATTGCGCGCGGTATCGATGATGGTTCTGCTGATGCTGTCTGCGCTGTACACCTTCTCGCGCTACCTCTGGGCCTCAGCAGCGATGGGCATCGTGCTGGGGATGTTCGCGGCCAAGAGAGACAGACTGCACTGGTTGTATGTCGCAGTCGCGGGAGCGGCGACGGCCTATTTTTTCCCGCTGATTTCGGCCCTGGTGGCCTTTCGATTTTCAGACCAGCTGGTCGAGTCGTCGGATGTGGAACGAGTCGATCAGATTCGAGCGCTGAAAGGGTTTTTCTGGGACGCGCCCTTTTTCGGTCACGGATTGGGGAGCTATACGACCGATGTGATTCGATCAATGGAAACACCGTATAACTATGAAGTTCAACTTCTCGCGCTTGCCGGCCAGGTGGGGATTGTCGGGCTGACTTTTTTTGCGATCCTGTTGGTGAATTACTATCGCAAGGCTTTTCATGCCGGGCGAGAAAGCTGGTTTTACCAGGCTTCGGTCTTTTTGCTGCTAGCCATTTTCATTGGCGCTGCTCTCTTCAATCCCACGCTGCTGACATCGATGTCGGCGGCGATATTTGGGTTTCTGTATGTTCTGGCGGCGCTTGGGACGTGCCATTCGGAGGCTCACGAAAAAGCCGATGAGCCTCGGCCGGCGACGCTCGTGTTCCTGAGGACGGGCTGACGCTGAAGCGTGGGTGGGGCTGCAAAGACAATTTGCCGCCTTCGCAGGCCTCCCCGTCTATCTTGAAAGGCATCGAAAAAGGATGAAGAAAAGAATCCTTACTCTTTTGCCATCCTATTTTTTCCCAGTCCTGATGCTCTGCTGGCTGACGGCCGGAGCCGAGCCCGTCCCAGTGAGGCATGTGGTGGGGACGATTCACGCCTTTGTGGAGGTGCGCTCGGAGGGGGGCGTGCTGCTCGGGTCCGGGGACATCATCCAGGATGCGCATGGAGATCGAGTCTCGACGCGCACCGTGATTCATTTCAAAGACGGCTCGATCGACGACGAGCGGACGGTGTTCACGGAGCATGGGCAGTTCAAGCTGGTTTCGGATCGGCATATTCAGAAAGGGCCTTATTTCAAGCACCCGATGGATGTGTCGGTTGACGCGCGCACCGGGCAGGTGGTGGTGAGGTCGACGGGCAAGGACGGGAAGGAAGAGGTCAACACGGATCATGTGGACCTGCCGGACGATTTGTATAACGGGCTGATTCCGCACATCGTGGAAAACATTCTGCCGGGTGCGCCGAGCACGACGGTTTCGATGCTGGTGGCGACGCCCAAGCCACGGGTGGTGAAGCTGGTCATGTCGCCGGCGGGGCAGGAGCCGTTTACGATCATGGGCTCTGCGCACAAGGCGACGCACTATGAGATCAAGGTCGAGCTAGGCGGGATCGCGGGAGTGATCGCGCCGGTGATTGGGAAGCAGCCTCCGAATATTCAGATATGGATCATCGGCGGGCAAGCGCCGACCTTTCTCAAGGAAGAAGGGCCGCTGGCAGCCGAGGGGCCGGTTTCCACGCTGCAACTGGTGAGCCCGGCTTGGCCGGGCAAGAGCCAGTAGAGAAGGTGATGGCGGGGGACGACATGGGGTCGATGGACGGCATCTAACCTTTCTTCATGAATTCAAAAAGCAGCTCGGTGTTGCGGCTGATTGCCCTGTTCAAGTTCTTCAAAGCGGCGAGCCTGATCGCGATTGGCGTGGTGAGCCTGAAGATGGTTCACGGAGATGTTGCCGATGCGGTCGCGGATTGGGCTGCGCGGATCGGGTTGAATCCCGGGAACCGGTTCGTGGAGCATGCCCTGGCCAAGGCGGGGAATATTTCACCGGACCGGATCAAGGAGCTGGGGATTGTGAGCTTTGTGTATGCCGCGCTGTTTCTCACCGAGGGAACGGGGCTGTGGCTGGAGAAGCGTTGGGCGGAGTGGTTCACGGTGATTATCACGAGCTCGCTGGTGCCGCTGGAAGTGTATGAGTTGGTGAAGCATGCGACGGTGGTGAAGGTGGTGGTGCTGATCATCAACATTGGGGTGGTGGTGTACCTGCTGTTGCGGATCCGGTCGGAGCGGGCAAAAGCAGCAATGACGGTAGATGGCACGAGCGCTGGGGGATGCGATTTGTGCCGGCGCAGCCTGAAGTGAAGTTCAAAGACGGTCGACTTAGTGTCTGTTTGGTGGGATCCAGTTTTGCTACTGAATCCGAGACTCGCATGTTGTGGCATTGAGGTTGTGTGCGCCAAGAATCTGCGTTGGATCGAGGAGAGAGGCAGGACGCCTTGGTGGCTCCGGCTGATGACACGGTGCGACATCAATGATAGATTGACATCACGACGTGACATAACGGAAGGTGCGTGGACATGCTGAGTGAGAGATCGGATGCGAATGGAGTTCCGGGAAATGAAGCGCGAGTTAGACCGTTGACTGTGAAGCGGATTCAGTATCACCGGTATGGCGGGCCTGAGGTGCTGCGCCTGGAGGAGTTTGCGCTGGCGGCGCCGGGGAGTGGCGAGGTTCGCGTGCGGGTGAAGGCGGCTGGGGCGAATCCCATGGACTGGAAGATTCGCCGGGGCGAATTGAAGATGATGACGGGGAGGAAGTTTCCGCGCGGGCTGGGACATGATTTTGCGGGGGTGGTGGAGGCGGTGGGACCGGGCGTGACGCGGTGGAAGGCTGGCGATGAGGTGTTTGGCGCGACGGGATTGAAGGAAGCGGGAACCTTTGCCGAGGCGCTGGTCACCGAGGCGAACACGGTCTTTGCAAAACCGCGGGGCCTGTCGTTTGAAGAGGCTGCCGCGCTGCCGATTGTGGGCGCGACGGCATGGGCTGCGTTGGTGGACGAGGCGAAGGTGCAGGCAGGACAGCGGGTCTTCATCACGGGGTGTCTGGGCGGGGTGGGGCGGATCGCGGTGCAGATTGCAAAGATGCGTGGAGCGGAGGTTGCCGGAAGCTGCAGTGCGGCTCGTCGCGAGGAAGCGATGGCGCTGGGCGTGGATGAGGCGGTTGATTATCGCAACGTCCGAGCCGAGGATTATCGAGG
>CAILBQ010000448.1 GCA_903832475.1 uncultured Acidobacteriota bacterium
CACACCTGTCAGCTTCGCGACTGCAGACACGGCGGCGGTATTCGGAGAGGTGATTCACACCTACGACATGCTTCAGTCGCGGAAGGACCATTCGACCGTTCCGATTTATTACGACCCACAGTTGATCCGGTTAGAGCTAACCAATGATCAGATCGACGACGAATTGGCAGAGATCGAGGAAGACGCCGGCAACGTTCCGCAGGCGCAGCGGGCGCGCTGGGCAGCAGTGAACCAGGCGGCAGGCACGAAGGAGCGTATTGCGGAGCTTGCTAAAGCGCTTCTTGGTCATTTCCAGAAGCGGAGCGAAGCGATCAACGGCAAAGCGATGGTCGTTTGTATGAGTCGGCGCAACTGTGTGCGGCTTTACGATGCGCTGAAACTGCTCCCCGGCTGTCCGGAGATCAAAATCGTGATGACAGGCAACCTCAGCGAAGACCCGCCTGCGTGGAGCCAGGCCGGCCACATCACCACTAAGCCGCAGCGCGACGCGATTAAGGCGCGGATGAAGGACAGCACTGATCCATTGAAGATAGTTATCGTACGAGACATGTGGCTCACGGGAACGGATATTCCCTGCTTACATACGCTCTACGTGGACAAGCCGATGAAGGGTCACACGCTCATGCAAGCCATCGCACGGGTGAACCGCATCTTTGGCGACAAGCCCGGCGGCGTGGTTGTCGATTTCATCGGCATCGGCGACGAACTGAAGGCAGCTGCAAAGAAATACACCCAAGGCGGTGGTCGGGGCGAGCCAGCTCCGAACCTAAACAAGGAGGCCAAAGAGGCGTTTCTGGCTGCCTTGGAGGAGGTGCGCGAACTGCTTCCAGCATTATTCGGGAACAAGACCTATGGCGATTGGCGCGGGTGGACGAATATCGAATTTGAAGACCAATTCCTAAGATGCTGCGGTCACCTATTGGAGACGGACGAACTGCGCGACGACTACCTAGTTGCAGAGGCAAAACTCAGCGCGGCCTTTTCGCTGGTCAACCACCTGCCTGATTGCATTGCCTACGCGGACGAGGTGGTGTTTCACCAATTGCTCCGCAAGCAACTGCGGAAAACGACAGGCGGCCAAACGCCGAACGATGAAGACAAAGAAAAGGCGGTGCGGGAGTTGCTCGACCGGAGCATTGAGACAAAGGGTGTCGTGGACATTTTCAAATCCGCTGGAATCGAGCGGCCGGACATCTCAATCCTCGATGAAACGTTTCTCGGCGAGTTCAAGTCGCACGAAGAGGAGAATTTACGGCTCAAGCTGTTGACCAAGATCCTCGCCGACGAGATCCAAACCCGTGAAAAGTCGAATCTGGCGAAGTACAAATCCTTCAAAGAAATGTTGGAGGCGACGCTTCAAAAATACCATAACCGGGCAATTCAAGCCGCCGACGTGGTACGCGTGCTCATTCAGATCAAGCGGGACATCGACAATGAAGCCCAGCGAACGAAGGCGCTCAATTTGAGTGCTGAGGAACTGGCCTTTTACGATGCGGTGGCAGCCAATGCGGCGTCTCTCTACGACGAGAAATTCCTGTGCGACCTCGTGCGCG
>CAILBQ010000449.1 GCA_903832475.1 uncultured Acidobacteriota bacterium
CAATCGCTCTTTTTGCTGTAGAAGATGGTCCCACACTGTTCATCCTCTGCGCGCTCTTTGGCGTGCCTGCGGTGCTCATCATTCGCCGCTACCGGCACAGCCGCGTACCGGCTGCCTGATGCTACGAGACTTATTGCACAGTCACCACCACCGTGGTGGTTTGCACGATTGGTCCTGCGGTCGCGGTATCTGTGACCGGGTAGGTGCCAGGCGCCGTTGCCTGAACCACTGGCAGTGCTGTCCAGGTCAGGGTTGTGCTGCTCATTGCGTTGGCCCTCCACGGTTGTGCCGACATTGCGTTCGCTCTGGTCGTTGTGATGGTCAATG
Organism: uncultured Acidobacteriota bacterium; assembly: GCA_903832475.1. GTDB lineage: Bacteria > Acidobacteriota > Terriglobia > Terriglobales > Acidobacteriaceae > Acidicapsa. Next base: position 328 of record CAILBQ010000449.1, read on the forward strand.
AAGCGCTCGCCGGAATCTTCCTTCTACTGGAAGAGCCTGGGCGCAAACTCCTTTAGGTCGCGGCGCCACGTCTGCCATTCGTGCGAAGTGCCCGGCGATTCGTAGAAGGTGTGCTTCACGTTCGCGCCGGTAAAAGCATCATGCAGCGCGACGATGCCGGCATGCATCTGCGGAGGCTCTTCGGTCCCGACACCGATCCATAGCAGGTGAACTTTCTTGGCGAAGGCCTCTGGATCGGCGAGCGCGCCGTTGAAGGCCGTCTTCATATCAGGCTTCTCGCCGCTGCGCATCATCATCATCCCGCTCGCCCCGCTGAACCCGCCGATGTAGGAAAACATATCAAGATGGTCAAAGGTCACCTGAAAGGTCTGCATGCCGCCCATGGAGAGTCCGGCCATGGCGCGATGATCGCGATCCGACACAGTTCTGAAATTCGAGTCGATGTATGGAATCAGCACCTGCGTCAGATCGTCTTCAAAGGCTTTCGACATCTCCTGCATGGCCTTCATCATCTCGGGCGATCCGAAAGGTTTTCCGGTGAGATCGGGATCGACTTGCCCGGCGCGCCGCGCGTATCCGTAAGCCATCACGATGATCATGGGTTTGGTGTTTCCGCTGGCGATCAGGTTATCCAAGATGAAGTTAGCGTGGCCCTGTTTGATCCAGCCAGTCTCATCTTCGCCACCACCGTGCTGAAGATAGAGCACAGGGTAACGCATCTTCTCCTGCGTGTCATAGCCGGGTGGTAAATAGACGAGCGCGTGTCTCCAGCTGCCGGTAATCTTGGAGGAGTACCAGATCTCGCGCACGGCGCCATGCGGAACGTCCTGCGGCAGATAATACGTTGCTCCCGGTTCGGGGATCTCGATGCCGCTTGCATCTCGACCGCCGCCATAAAACGCATGGCTTCCGGCGTCATTCACGTCCACGCCATCGACCACAAAGTTGTAGTAGTGGAACCCGGGCACGAGCGCCGGAGTACTGACAGTCCAAAATCCGTCGGCACCTTTCACCATGTCGAGCTTCGGATTGCTCCAGAAGTTGAGCTTTACAGCCGTTGCGCTGGGTGCCTTGATGCGAAATTCGGCCCGCCCTGTGCCGTCAACGCGCGGGTAGGACGCTCCCCAGACATTGGTGGATGCCGGCTGGAATGAACCGGGAGCTTGTGAGTAACAGCAAATTGAGAATAAGAAAAGCGTAAGCGTGATAGTCTTCATACCCTTTGTCTCCGTTCGGATTCCGTCTGCGGCCCGTTCGCCTCATGATCGTCAACAGCCAAGCTTTGCTCAGACTGACCAG
>CAILBQ010000450.1 GCA_903832475.1 uncultured Acidobacteriota bacterium
CCGGTGCGGCGCGAGGAGGGAAGCATGGAGACGGTGACGTTCTGCGGGCCGCCGGAGGATTCGAAATCGAAGAGCAGCTGGCGGCGGATAGGGTCGACCATGATGCCGGAGTGGCGGAAGGCAAGGCGGTCGCCGGTGCGGACGACGGCGGCTTCGAGGAGCGGATTGCTCATGCCGGAGACGGCTTTCATGGCCTGGATGGAGTTGCGAATGGAGGTGGGACGCATGCGCAATCCCTGCAGTTCGCAAAGAGTTTTGAGCTGGGCAAGTTCGGGGAAGCCGTAGGACTGAAGAGGGGGAATCAGGCCCGCTCGCTCCCAGCCTAGTAGCTGGCGGGAACTGATTTTGAGAATTCTAAGAACGTCCTGACGGCTATAGTGAGTCATGAATCGGGTAAGGCAACGGGTCACGATGCGTCCACCCTTCCTGGCCGAGCTTGATAGGCGCCCAATCCAAGTGGACTGAGGCGATTATGCCGCGATTATCCGTGGATAAGCGCGCCGGAACAACCGGCAATCGAAGAATTTCGTGGATAACCCGTACCTATTGTGGTTCGTGGACTGGTTTGTAGCTCAGATTGTGCAAGTTTGGCGGATGGCGGGCCATGGGACCGCGTTCATGAGCCGCGAATGGACTGCGAGCGCGCGGGACTGCGACGCCGACCACCGGCTATGATTCTTGCTGGAGAGAAACGCTATTTCATCGATGGATTCACGAAGGTTGAGGCTGCTGGGCGCGTGGATTGTTGCGCTGGTGCTGATGGTCAGCACGGAGGCTGACGCTGCGAGCCAGGGAGCGGCGAAGGCGGCGGCAAACGCGGCGTCGACGGAGCCGGTACCGGGGCTCTTTCTGGATGTGACGGAGAAGGACGGTGTGCATTTTCTTCACCAGGCTCCGCATACGACGCGGAAGTATCTGATCGAGACGATGGGCTCGGGGGCGGCGCTGTTCGACTGCGATGGAGATGGACGACTGGATCTTTACCTGGTCAACGGTGCGCCGTTTTCCGATCCTGAACCGAAGGGTTCGATTCCACAGAAGACTGGGCCGGAGTACTGGAACCGGATGTTTCACCAGAAAGCGGATGGAAAGTTTGAGGATGTGACGGAGAAGTCCGGGTTGAAGGGCGTGGGCTATGGGATGGGCGTGGCGGTCGCTGACTACGACAACGATGGGCATGAAGATGTGTTCGTTACCGGCTATGGCGGCAACCGGCTGTATCACAACAACGGCGACTGTACGTTTACGGATGTGACGGAGAAGGCAAACGTGGGTGGGAGCGGCTGGTCGACTTCAGCCGCGTGGGTCGACCTGGATAACGACGGACTGCTGGACCTGGTCGTAGACCGGTATGTGAAGTGGGACTGGGAAGATGTGTACTGCGGTGAACATCGCGAGGGGATGCGCGGGTATTGCCACCCGGATGTGTTTGAGGCGATTCCTATGCTCGTCTATCACAACGACGGGAACGGGCATTTCACCGAGGTTTCCAAGAAGCTGGGGCTGGACAAGCCGGCCAAGGCGCTGGGCATTGCGATCGCCGATTACGATCGCGATGGGCGCATCGATCTTTATATCGCGAACGATTCGATGCCGGAGTTTCTCTTTCACCAGAAGCCGGATGGGACGTTTGAAGAACGCGGGCTGGACTCTGGGGTCGCGGTAAACGCGGAAGGGCAGACGTATGCCGGAATGGGAGTGGATTTTTCGGATTACGACAACGATGGATGGCCGGATGTGCTGGTGACAGACCTGGCTAACCAGCGCTACGCGATCTACCGCAACAACAGCGATACGACTTTCGATTATGTGTCGAATCTGAATGGCCTTGGAGTGATCACGCTGCTGCACTCGGGATGGGGAGCGCGCTTCCTGGATTACGACAACGATGGATGGAAGGACATCCTCATCGCGCAGGGGCATGACCTGGACACCATTGAGAAGCAGTTTCCGAATTTGCATTATCGGGAGCCGATGCTGCTGGCGCGCAACACGGGGAAGAAGTTTGTGGATGTTTCGGCGATCTCTGGAGCGGTCTTCAAGGACGCGTGGGTGGGCCGGGGGATGGCCATCGGAGACATCGACAACGATGGGCGCGTCGATGCGGTGGTGAGCACCAATGGCGGTCCGGCGCACGTGATGCACAACGAGACGCAGACAGCGAATCACTGGATCACGCTGCATCTGACCGGGCACAAGAGCAACCGCGACGGGATTGGCGCGGTGGTCAAGCTGACGACGCCGCATGGAAGCCAGTGGGTGACGGTGACAACGTCGAGTGGATACTTGTCCTCGAGCGATCCGCGGGCTCACTTTGGGTTGGGAGAGAGCGCTATGGCGGGGAGCATCGAGATTCGCTGGCCGAGCGGCATCGTGCAGACGTTGACCAACGTGAAGGGCGACCAGCAGGTGCAGGTGGATGAGCCGGAGGAAAAGAGCGCGGCAAAGGCTGCGACGCCTTAAAGGCCGGCGTACCAGTCGTAGCCAAGCTTGGTCCAGTAGTCGTCTGGCTTGGTGTCAGTGTAGGCGATGAGGCCGATGCGCTTGATCTGCTTGTAGCCGTACTTGGTGGGAGTGTGCAGGCGCAAGGGCGCGCCGTGGAGCTGGGTGAGCGGCTGGCCTGCCATGTGTGTGACGAGCAACGTTTGCGGATGGCGGCAGACGGCCATGTCGTAGCCCACGTAATAGTCTCCGTTGGGAGTCTCCATGTAGACGTATCGAGGCAGCGTTCCATCTGGCTTTTTCGCCGGAGGGAAGGCTTCGAGAAAGTCGAGCATGCGAATGCCGGACCATTGCGCGATCTGGCTCCAGCCCTCGACGCATTTGAATTCTGTGACGAGCTCATGCGTGGGCAGTTTGGCGATGTCGTCCAAGGTGAGTAGCAATCCTGGTGTCCCGGCGGGCAGGGCGGACTTGCTCTGGCCTGCCTCTTCGTAAGGATGCGAGTGATCCTGCGAAGACGCGAGGATGGGATCGAGGCGGTTGATGACAGGTTCAGGTGGGATAAAGGTGAAGTGGTCGCCTTCAGTGCTCTCGCTGCCGCGCGAGTATGCGTACTTCCATGTGGTGACGTCGGGGACATACTGCGGAAAGCTGGCTTCATTCGCCACGCCAACGACCTGCAGGCGCCAGCTTTCCGGCAGGAGTGCCTGCTTCAAGCCGATCAGGCCGTTGATGCGCAGATGCTCGGCACGTTCGACCGGATAGGTGGGTGCCAGGGCTCGTTCGTCGAAGAGGGCGCGAGAGACGGCGGCATTGGCCTGGATAGCGCGGCGCAGGGCGGCGGGCTGCATGCCGATCTTGGGGCCGGCTTCGATCCATCGGTACAGTCCGTAGCCGGCGGCTGCGGCCAGGGTGGCAAGGGTGAAGCTGCGGCGGGTTTGCTTTCGCGAGGCGGCGCGAATGCGAGCATCCGTTGATTCGGATGCGGGTTTTGATTCGTTTTCGCTCATCGCCAACTCCTCCTTTCCTGCTCGATGGAAGGCTCGCCGACGGGCCGGATCTCAACGCCGCTGATCATGCTTTGGAAGTTGTTCCAGCCGGCGAAAGCGACTTGGGCGACGTGCACCAGGAAGAACAGGCAGAAGCCGATGGTCAGCCAGAAATGTTCCCAGCGCGCCCATTCGTAGCCGCCGAGGAGAGTTGTGACATAGTGCAGTTGCGTGGGCTTGTAGATGGCAAGTCCGGTGATCAGACTTCCGGCTCCCATGAGTATGACGGTGGAGTACGCGATCCGCTGCGCGCCGTTGTATTTATGAATGCTGGGAGAGGCTTTGCGCAAGGTGATGGATGGGAACAGAATACGTCCGGCTTCGCGCAGGCTTCCGCGCGTGGGTACGAGGAAGCGCCATTCGCCGGAGAGGAGGGTGAACAACACGTAGGCGACGCCATTGATGGCAAAGAGCCACATGAAGAAGAAGTGGTCGCCCATGCCCTCCGTGACGTGCCATGGGATATGCAGAGCGTTCCATACGGACTCTGGGAAGATGCGGAAGAGGGTAAAGGAGCCGACGCCGACGCGATAAACGGCGTGGGCGTGGAGATGGTCGTTGTCGGAGTCGTTCCAGTAGATGCGAATGCCGCTGAGGATCATGAGGAAGAGGATGGGGAAGTTGATCCAATGCATCCAGCGGATGGCGAGCGGGTGCTTGCGTTCCAGCCGGAGTGTGGCGGCGGTTGAGATTCGTTCTGGAGGAAGATCACTCAAGTTTTGCCCTGCGCGGAAGCTTCGCCGGGGTCGGGAGGCCTCGACCCCCGGAGATCCGGTGGGATCTATTGTTTCATTTTCTTCGCTTTCGCGACGAACCTTAGTCAGCGACTAAAATGAGTGTGATTGGCTAGATAGCCTAGAGAGCGAGGTTTCCATGGCATCGACGACAGCTCCGACCGACGTAAAAATTGCAAAAACGCCGAACCCGCCGGTGTTCGCCACGATTGCTGAAGAGCGCCTGCATCGCAAGCAGCGCATGGCTTCGGCTTTCCGGCTGTTTGCAAAATTTGGATTCAGCGAAGGAGTCGCCGGGCATATCACGGCGCGCGATCCCGAGTTCCCGGATCACTTCTGGGTGAATCCTTTCGGCATGCACTTCGCGCATATTCGCGTATCGGACTTGATTCTGGTGAATGAGCGGGGCGAAGTGGTCGAGGGTGACAAGCCAGTCAATGAGGCGGCGTTTGCCATCCATTCGCGGCTGCACATGGCAAGGCCGGATGTCGTCGCGGCGGCGCATGCGCATTCACTGTATGGAAAGACCTGGTCGTCGTTGGGACGCCTGCTCGACCCGATTACGCAGGACGCCTGCGCCTTTTATGAAGACCATAGCTTGTTCGATGATTACACCGGCGTGGTGTACGACATGTCGGAGGGCGATCGCATCGCTGCGGCCCTGGGACATCGCAAGGCCGTGATTCTGCAGAACCATGGGATTCTGACCGTTGGCCAGACGGTCGATGAAGCTGCGTGGTTTTTCATCACCATGGATCGCAGCTGCCAGGCTCAATTGATGGCGGAAGCTGCAGGCAAGCCGCGGCCCATCTCGCATGAGAGCGCGGTGGTCGCCCAAAAGCAGGTAGGCAACGCGCGTGTTGGGTGGTTTCAGTACCAGCCGCTTTGGGATTTGATCCTTCGCGAGCAGCCCGACCTGCTGGACTGAGTTCCCAGCGCTGAAGTCAGCCGAGCCACTGTGGATTGTTGAAGGTGCCGTCGTAGATGTGAGAGGACTTATAAGCCTCGAACTTTCCTCCTTCAGCGTTGGGCGCGGTCTTTTGCAGGACAGCTAGCTTCTCCTGCTCGGTCATCGGCTTGTAGTTGCGGGCGACGCTTAAGGCTTGCTCCAGGTTGGCCATGGATTCACACCCAGTGATGGTGATCGTCACCGGAACACTCATGGCGTAGTGGAGGGCTTCGGGCGCTGAGACGGAGCTGGCTTTGAGGATGGCTCCGTTGCTTAGCGGCTTCATCCCAAGGATGGCCATGCCGTGTTTTTCGGCGACCGGGATGACCGTCTGGCCGAAGCTGTTGAAGTGTTCATCGAGTGCGTTGACGGGCATTTGCACGGTGTCGAAGGTGAAGCCGTGCTTCGCCGCTGTCTCAATCATGTGCACATGGATGTCGGGGCTCTTATGGCCGGTAAATCCGATGAAGCGGATCTTGCCCTCTTTGCGCGCCTGCTGCAGAACGTCAATCACGTTGCCGGGCTGAAAGGCTTGTTCCGGATCGGTCATGCGGATCACTTCGTGGATCTGCAGCAGATCGATGTGGTCGGTTTTGAGGCGGGTCAGGGATTGTTCGAGTTGTTGACGGGCAGCGGTTCCGGTGCGGCCGTCTATTTTGGTCATGAGAAAGGCTTTTTGGCGGTAGCCGTCTTCGAGGGCCTTGCCCATGCGCTGTTCGCTCACGCCGGCGTTGTAATCCCAGCAATTGTCGAGGAAGTTGATGCCTTGATCGAGTGCGGTGCGGATGATGCGGATGGCTTCTGGCTCAGCCACGTTCGACAGACCAAGATGATAGCCGCCGATGCCGATGATGGAGACTTCGGCATCGGCGCGGCCCAGTTTGCGGCGCCCGATTCCGTTGACGGTTTTCACAATAGGAAGAGGCGTGCGAGCGGCCGCGCCCGTCAGTTTGGCTTCCACGGGAGCCGCCTGTCCGGCAGGATTGTGCAGGCCGGTCAATGCGGCAGCGGCCGCAGCCTGCTTCAAGAATTCACGACGTTCCATCTCTGGCCTCCCAGCTTGCGATTGATCGAAAGGCGAACGACCGCCTTCCTATGCGCAGTTTATCCGATATGCTTCTGAGGATGACAAGGGGAGCCAATTGAAACTTCTGAGTCGTGAAAGAAAGCGAATGCTTCGAGAACTGGGTACTCTCGCGGGAGTGGTCGCGGGGTTGATGATCGGTGGACTGCGCGTGGATGCCCAGGTGGAATTTGTGGATCCGACGATCGGCAATGTGGGGATCCTTCTCGAGCCGACTCGTCCGACTGTATTTCTGCCCAACAGCATGGTGCGCGTCTACCCGATTCGCAAGGATGCGCTGGACGACCAGATCCAGTCGTTTCCGCTCACGATCAGTTCGCACCGCATGCATGAGCTTTTCAGCATCATGCCGGGCGATGGCGGACCGGCCGCATACGATCAGGAAAAAATTACGCCCTACTCTCTTTCGACGCGGTTCGATGATTCGCTGATCCAGGTTGAGTTTTCACCGACGGAGCGATGCGGTTATTTTCGTTTTACCTTTCCGGATGGTAAGGCTTCGGTGACCCTTGCAAATCGGATGACAGGCGAGATGAATGTTCAGGGCGGCGCTGTAACTGGAGAGGAACGCTTCGATGGGATGAAGGCTTATGTCTATGGTGAATTCAACGCGCCGATCACGTTTGCCGAAAGAGATCATGAGCAGGGTAAGCAGATAACAGCCGTCCAGCCGGGCGCGAAATCACTGGACTTCCGCTATGGCATTTCGTTCATCAGCGTGGAGCAGGCAGAGAAAAATCTGCGGCGAGAGATCCCGGCCTGGGATCTGGCCGCTGTGCGAGAAGCGGCTAAGAAGCGCTGGAATGAAACGCTGGGGCAGATAGCCGTGGAGGGCGGTACCGAAACGCAACGCAAAGTCTTTTACACGGCACTCTATCGGTGCCTTGAGCGCATGGTGAATATCACCGAGGATGGGCAATACTACAGCGGCTTCGATCACCGGGTGCATGAGGATGCGCGGCCATTCTACGTGGATAACTGGCTGTGGGATACATTTCGCGCGCTCGAGCCCTTGCAGACGATCTTGAATCCTGAGATGGAAGCGGACAAGATTCAATCCTACGTTCGCATGTATCAGCAGAGCGGTATCATGCCGACGTTTGCAACGGTAGCTGGTGACTACGCATGCATGAATGGCAATCACTCTGCGCCATGGTTTGCCGATGCGTGGTTCAAAGGCGTGCGTAACTTCGATCTTCCTACTGCATATGAGGGCGTTCGCAAGAGGTCGCTGGAAGTTACCATGCTGCCATGGAGCCTTGCACCCAGGGGACCGCTGGATGAATTTTATTCTGCACATGGATACATGCCGGCGCTGCGGCCGGGAGAGAAGGAGACGGTGCCCGGAGTCGCACCTTTTGAAAAGCGCCAGCCTGTACCGGTAACTCTGGAAAACAGCTTTGACGACTGGAATATCGCGCAGTTGGCACGCGTCCTGCACAAGGATGAAGACGAGAAACTCTTTCTCAAGCGCGCAGCGAATTACAGGAATGTCTTTCGCACCGACAAAGCCATGATGTGGCCCAAGGATGCGAATGGAAAATGGATTGAACCGCTGGATCCGAAATTCGACGGTGGCATGGGCGCCCGCGATTACTACGACGAGAACAACGGCTACACGTACACATGGGACGTGCCGCATGACCTAGACGGCTTGATTTCCTTGATGGGAGGAACGGCGAAGGCCGAGGCAAACCTGGATCAACTCTTTCGCGAGCCGTTGGGACGGTCTAAGTACGAGTTCCAGGGCAAGCTCCCCGATTCAACATCCATGGTGGGGCAGTTCTCCATGGGCAATGAGCCGAGTCTGCCCATCCCTTATATCTACGATCGCATGGGCGCACCGTGGAAGACGCAGAAGCGCGTGCGCATGCTGCTTGAGTCGTTCTTTACAGATACCCTTCAAGGGATTCCGGGAGACGAAGATGGCGGCGGCATGAGCGCGTTTGTGGTGTTTTCGATGATGGGCTTTTATCCTGTGACGCCAGGAATACCGACCTATGACATAGGTAGCCCGGTCTTCAGCAAGGTGACGATTCACTTGAGGAATGGCAAGGATTTTACGATTACTGCAGAGAATGCTTCTCAAGACAATAAATACGTGCAGAGCGTGCGAGTGAATGGCAAGGTGAGTGACCGAGTTTGGTTTCGGCATGCCGACTTGGTCAATGGAGGAACACTGGAACTGTCGATGGGGAATACGCCGAACAAGTCGCTTGGTGTTGAGCCATCCAGTTTTCCGCCCGATTCGATCATGGTCGATCCTGTGACTTACAGTAAGTAATTCAGGATACCTGCATCAATGCAGCGAACCGCGGATGGTTTGAACCACCGCTGTGATTTGGATATGACTAGCTCTACTTTAACTTGAGACTGAAAGAAGACGCGGATTACGGAGACGCCTTGATAGCTTTCTGACTCCGTGTGCTCGATGTCGTTGACGGTCGTGGTGAGTGCTCGTTCGCAGACCGTGACGATGCGGCCTTCCATCTCTTCGGGCTGAAGTCCGGAATGGCTCCAAACTATCGTGACGACGGGGATGCGATGTAGGGGTAGATGTCCTTTGGCGCGGTGATGCAGGTGCCGATGTCGAGCAACAGCATCAGCAGCGAAAATACAACAAACGTGTGCGGGCGGCGAAGCGCCAGCCTGACAATCCACATGAAATCAAGCTCCACACAAAGCGACTTGAGGAGAGCTGGATGCAGGCATGAGGCAGAGCGTTGATTGAGCTATTTTGATAAGCGAACAACGGCATATCTCACATGTCAGGCATACTTGGCCAAATTCGCCGGCTGCGGGACGGCAAGTCAGTCCACGCAATCGGCGTAACAATCCATCGCG
>CAILBQ010000451.1 GCA_903832475.1 uncultured Acidobacteriota bacterium
CGATAGGTGCCCATGTGGGCGGTGTTGCCGTAGAAGAGAATGCGCGTGGTTCCCTTGCGTTTGGGCACCCAGCTATGGCGGAGTTCGAACTCGCCGTTCTGGCCGTGGGCGCGACTGAACGCCCAGTCAAGATCAATGCCGTTGGCGACGACGGGCATGGCGAAGAGGCCGTATCGAATGCTCCAGGAGCGATCGTCGTACTCCGCCAGGCCGCCCACGGTGTAGCCGCGCGTGTCGGCTGCGTAGTCCCATGCGCCGTTGTTGTCGATGGTCCAGTTCATGAACTGCAGATGGCTGTCGGAACCAACACCGTTGATGTCGAAGAAGTCCGGCAGCGTCATCTTCCCTACGCGGAACTCGATGCGGCGCACGGACACGGCAGGCGCCAATGCGAACGGGCCAGGAGCCTGCTCGGTGGTCTGCTGGGACAGGCCGAAGACCTGATGAATTTCGTAGCGTGCGGTATAGGGAACGGAGCCGAGGTTTGGGTTGCGTACGACGTCCAGGTTGGTGAAGCCGGCCAGGCCAAGCGCTTGACTGAGTCCGCGACCGCCTGCGGCTTCTTCATCGTAGATAAAGTCGGTGTTATTGCGGATGGAATGATTGCGACGAATTGCAGTATAGAAAGTGCCGACCAAGGAGGTCTTGTATTCGAGCGAGTTACGAAAACTGTTGGTTCCCTGATAAGTCGAATGAAAGCCGGGACGGCCTTGGAAGATGATATTTGCCTGGCCGGAAAGCCACCACTGACTTTCGGGGTGAGGAAGCATACTGACGGCGGGTGCGTCCTGCCTTTCCGAGCCGGTGGGGGTGGTATCGGTGGACTTGCGGCCGATGCCGTCATGCTGGCCTGGATAGGCAATGAGAAGGGAGTTGCTGGCTGGGATGAGGGAAACGGGAGCGGGCACTTGAGGTTCGGGCGCGGAAGGCAGACCCGGAGTCTGCGTGAACGACGCCTGAGAGGAGAGGACCGCACCGAGGCAGAGAGTTGCGATGGCAAACCTGGAGCGGCGGAATTGAATCAGGAGTCTCAGTGTCGCCTCTCCGCAGGTAGTGGTTCTGTGTGTTTGGGAGTATGATCTGGGGTTGCAACAGAAGCATACCCCTGTATGGTATATACCATACCCCCCGTGGGTATAGGAAAAGAATGTGAAAATGAAGGGTCTGGGGTTGAACAGGAGCGGAAATGTCTCATGAGGAGCGGGAAAAGATTAAGCTGCAGCAGCGCATTCGCAAGCTGCGTGGGCAACTGGACGCGGTCGAGCGATCGCTGTCGGACAAGGATGATTGCGGAGACCAATTGATGCTGCTGGCGGCGGTGAGAGGCGGCGTGAACAGCCTGATGGGGGAAGTGCTGGAGAGGCATGTTCGTTTTCACCTGACGGACGGATCGAAAGAAAAGATTGCTCCCGAACTGGCAGAAGACCTGATCGACCTGGTGCGGGCCTATCTCAAGTAAGTTGCAAGGATCAAGGTACGAAACCGATGTGAATGAAGGATGAATCCGGCACCTGCCGTGCGAGCGGATGAGGCTACGCCGCTGAGGCTCCGGTTGGTCGTCCTGGTTGTCGACTCGCTGATGGGGTCGCCGTGAGCTTGATTTGTGCACGGTTCAGGGAACCGGCGGGCTGCCCCTATGCCCTGCACTCTGTTTTTTCTTCTCTGCACTTATGGTTCGAATTCGTCCCAGATGCGGCGATTTTTGGTTTCGGGGAGGAAGATGAAGCCGACGAAGAAGGTCATGGTGGCGATGGCGATGGGCCAGACCAGGCCCATGTACTTGGCGTTGACGTCCCCGGGGTGGTGGGTGAGCCACCAGGCGGCGATCCAGGTGGCCATCAACGGCGTGAGGCCGCCGAATTCGCCGTTGCCGAGGTGGTAGGGGATGGACATGGAGGTGTAGCGAATGCGGGCCGGGAACAATTCGACGAGGAGCGCGGCGATGGGAGCGTAGACCAGGGCGACGGGGATGATCTGGAGGACGAGCAGGAACACCATGAGCGGCTCGTTGATGGTTAGGATGGTGTGGCCGTCGACGATGGTCTTGGTGACGGCACCGGCAATGGCGTGATAGAGGGGCCAGTAGGAGACGGCGGCGAGGGCGCAGCCGGATAGCAGGATGGGCTTGCGGCCTACTTTGTCGGACAGCCATCCGAAGAGGACGCAGAAGGGTGTTCCCAGCACCAGCGCGATGGCAATCATGATGTAGGCGTCTTTGTAGTTGATACCCAATGTCTTGGTGAGGAAGACGAGGGCGTAGAACTGGCCGGTATACCAGATGGCGCCTTGGCCGGCGGTGGCTCCGAAGAGGGCTACGGCAATCAGGCGCCAGTTGCGGCCGCTGATCTGGGTAATGGGGCTGGAGGAGGACTTGCCTTCGCGCTTGAGTTTGGAAAAGAGGGGAGATTCTTTGAGCTTGATGCGGAGCCATAAGGAAATAGCGACAAGCACCAGAGAGAGCAGGAAGGGAATGCGCCATCCCCAGGCCTGGAAGGCGGCGTCTCCGAACTGGACGCGCACGATAAGGACAATGATGAGGGCGGCGAAAAGGCCGAGGGTGGCGGTGGTCTGGATGAAGGAGGTATAGAGGCCGCGCTGGTGGTCGGGGGCGTGTTCGGCGACGAAGGTGGCGCTGCCGCCGTATTCGCCGCCGAGGGCCAGGCCTTGCAGACAGCGCAGGGCGACGAGCAGGATGGGCGCGAGGACGCCGACCTTCTGGTAGGTGGGCAGCAGGCCGATGCCGAAGGTGGACAGGCCCATGATGCTGAGAGTGACGATGAAGGTGTATCGGCGGCCGATGAGGTCGCCAATGTGGCCGAAGAAGGCGGCGCCGAAGGGGCGCACGGCGAAGCCGGCCCACAGGGCTCCGAGGGAGTAGAGAAAGCCGGTGGCAAGGTTCCCGGGGAAAAACTGTCCGCTGAGGACGACGGTGAGGATGGCGTAGAGGTAGAAGTCGTACCACTCAATAAGGGTTCCGGCGGAGGAGGCGAGGATGACGTGGGTCAGGGACGACGCGCCCTGGAGGGCCTCGGTGCGGATGGCAGAGGAAGTGGCGGAATTGGTTGACATCAGTGGGACGACCTCGGGAATGGATGGAATCGGTTCCTCAAGGTCACGGGCGGAGGGAGGGCGTGTCAAGTGAATTTATGACGCTGATTTCCGGTAGCGCTTCTGGTGCCAGATCCAGGCAGTGCGAATGATGTCGTCGATGGCCGGGTAGTTGGGCTTCCAGTGGAGTTCGGCGATGGCTTTTTCGCTGCCGGCGATGAGGAAGGCGGGGTCACCGGGGCGGCGGGGTTGAAGTTCGACGGGGATGGGGTGGCCGGTGACGCGGCGGACGGAGTCGATGACTTCCTTGACGGTAAAGCCGGCGCCGTTGCCAAGGTTGTAGATGAGTCGGGCGTTGGCGGCCTCGGGGGTTTCGAGGGCCTGAAGGGCGAGGAGATGGGCGTCAGCGAGGTCGGAGACGTGGACGTAGTCGCGGACGCAGGTGCCGTCGTGGGTGGGGTAGTCGTCGCCGAAGATTTTGATGGCGGGGCGGCGGCCGAGGGCGACGTCGAGGATGAGCGGGATGAGATGGGATTCTGGCTCGTGGGCTTCGCCGCTGACGATGTGGCCGCTTCCCTTCCCGCCGGTTTCAGGAGCGCCTGCGACGTTGAAGTAACGCAGGGAGGCGGAGCGCAGGCCGTGAATTTTGTGGAACCAGCCGAGCATGTATTCGACGAGGAGTTTGGACTCACCGTAGGCATTGGAGGGGCGAAGGGCGGCGGTTTCGGGGATGGGGACGGTTTCCGGTTCTCCATAGACGGCGGCGGTGGAAGAGAAGACGAGGCGCTTCGGGCCGCAGGCGAGGACGGATTCGAGCAGGGCCAGGGTGGAGGCGGTGTTGTTACGGAAGTAAACTTCCGGATGCTTCATGGACTCGCCGGCTTCGATAAGGGCGGCGAAGTGGAGGACGCCGTCGAAGGGAGTTCCGGCAGCGGTGGCGGCGCGGAAGAGGCCCTCGATGCGGGGACGGTCGGCGATGTCGCAGTCGATGAATTCAGCCGCTGGCGGGAGGAAATCGCGGGTGGCGTGGCACAGGTTGTCGACGATGGTGACGGAGTGGCCTTTTTCGAGGAGAAGGGCGGCGACGGTTCCGCCCACGTAGCCTGCACCGCCGGTAACCAGTATTTTCATTAAAAAAATGCCCTTTTCGGGGGATATGTGTATAACTTTAGATCATTACACAGGCTGAACAGGCAGTTGGAAAATGAAGTAGACTGTTCGTAGACCGTTCTACAAGACGGCGAGCCGATGTAGTATCCGCTGGGATAGTTGTACCTGGAACGTTCAATAAGTTATTGATTTCGTTCATCGGGCGACACCGGCATTAGGGAGAGCCTCTTAGGCTCAGTGTATTGGGACGGGAAGGCAGCCTCAAAATTCGGGGCAGGCCGTGAACGATTCATAGTGCCATACGTCTGAATGAAGTACTGCTTCTGTCCGATATGAGTCGGTACAGACACGGTCATAGACGGCACAATGACAGGACGTAGTCTCGCTCTTGATGCACGGATTCACCTCCCTGACAGGGTATCCGTATCGGCCAATGCAACTCAGCCCGGCTTTGCCGGTCATACCGCGAGTGAATTCCCCGCGATCGAGGACTGAGGACATGCCATCGACTCCCTACGCTGGACGCGCCCGATTCGGATTACTGCCGGAGCCCGAACGGAACCCAGCATCGATTATCACCAGCTTTATTATCAACGGCGGCATTGTGGCGCTGGTATTGATTGGTGGGACGTTTGTCCACCACGAGATCCAGGTGCGCAAGATGGAATCGACGACGCTCATCATCCCGGTCTCAGAACCGCCTGAGATCAAGGTGAAGGTGAAGATGCCGCCACCGCCGAAGCTGCCGACTCCGCCGAAGGTGGAGATTGCGAAGCTGGAAGCACCGAAGATCAACATGCCGAAGGTGGAGCCGAAGCCTGAGTTGAAACCGCTTCCGCAGGTGAAGGAAGCGATGGAGCTTCCCAAGGCACCCGCGGCCAAGCCGTCGATCGTGCTGGCGCCGCAGCCCAAGGCTGCGCTGGCAGCAGCAGCAGCCCCCGCGCTGACGCCGCAGGCAAAACCGTCGACGCAGCTTGCACATTTTGGCGACATGAATGGCGTCACCCCCAATCCCAACGCGACCAAGGCAGCGACGGTGGCGGCACTGGGCAATCCGTACGGCGGCATGCAGGGACGGGCGGAAGCGCCTCGCGGCGTTGTGGGCTCGACGGGATTTGGCGATGGCGTCAAGTCGGGATCGAATGCCGGATCCATGGGCAAGGTGGCATCGGCGGGAATTCCCGGAGGAACTGGAACGGCATTGAACGGCGGCGCATACAGTGGCGGCCAGGGCAAGGTAGCGGCAGCGGGTATTCCCGGACTGCAGGCAGCCAACAATACGCCGGCGCCCGCGGTGCAGGAGCAGGCCAAGACAACGCCTCCGGTGCTGATCAGTCACTCGCAGCCGGAATACACGAGCGAGGCGAGGCAGTTGAAGATTCAGGGGGATGTAGTTCTTCGGGTCACGATTACGGCCACCGGGCAGATGGTGGTGCACAACGTGATCCATGGTCTGGGGCACGGGTTGGATGAGGCCGCAATGCGGTCGGCGCCCACCTACAAGTTCCAGCCGGCGACACGGAATGGACAGCCGGTCGAATACACAACCAACATCATCATCAAATTCCAGACTGCTTAACGGACGTTAGATTCGCAAGAGAGATCTGGAAAACACTCGGGTCGCAAGCCCTCCATGCCACAAGCTCGGTGAATGCGATCGGGGAGAACGATACGAAAGAGATTCACCTTAGGAGCTTGAGATGAAGTTTGGAAAGATAGCCCTCCCCCTGTTGATGGTCACGCTCGGCGCCAATCTGGCTTATGCCAAAAAGGAACCGAAGTACGAGAAAGTCCATCAGCTCACCGCGGATCAAAACGCCCTGGTTGAAAAGGCGATTGCACGCGAAAAGATTGTCGTCAAGAACATCCAGCAGAGGACTCCGCTGGTTGAGACGTACATCCAGGACATGCGTCCGGATGTGAAGCTGTACCAGGTGCCGATTGGCGACACGTACATGCTGAACCGCGTGGATTTCAGCAAGACGTTTGTTGACAAGGCGTACTCGGTCAAGGGCAAGAACCGCGGCTTCTTCAAGGGTTCGATCGGCGCGCGGGGCAATATCGGCAAAGCCTTGCACATGGACAAGGAAACCTACAACCCTCTCGGCTTTACCGAGATGATGTTCCTGGATCCTAACGGCTTTGACCAGCAGCACTATCTCTTCAGCTACGTGCGCCGCGAGTTCCTGGGTTCGGTGCGCTGCTGGGAGTTTGATGTGCAGCCGAAGGTTTCCGGATCGGGCCGCTTTACAGGCCGTGTCTGGATTGAAGATCAGGACGGTAATGTGGTCCGCTTCAACGGCAGCTACTCGAACAGCGGCGGCGAAGACTCGAGCAAAGAATATTTCCATTTCGACAGCTGGCGCATCAACATGCAGCCTGACCTGTGGCTCCCGGTTGCGATTTACGTAGAAGAGTCGCAGCGGATCGAAGGCGGCAAGACGGTTGGCCTGCGCGCACAGACTCATTTCTGGGGCTATTCGTTGAATCTGCCTACACGGGACAGCGAAAACGTCTCGGTGCAGGTGGAAGGCGCAGTCGACCAGAGCCAGGATTCGCAGGACATGACGCCGCTGCAAGCGACGCGCGCCTGGGTTTCGCAGGCCGAGAACAATGTGCTGGATCGCCTGGTGCAGGCTGGACTGCTGGCCCCTCCGAGCGACTTTGACAAGACGCTGGAACAGATCGTCATCAATCTTGCAGTTCCGAACAACCTGAATTTCCCTGACCCGGTGCATTGCCGGATCCTGCTGACCACGACGGTCGAAGCGACCACGGTGGGCAACACCATCCTGCTGAGCAAAGGCCTGATCGACACGCTGCCCAACGAAGAGTCGATTGCTTCGGTGGTTGCGTTTGAACTGGCCCACGTCGCTCTGGGTCATCACATCGATACGCGATATGCGTTCAACGATCGCCTGCTCTTCCCGGACGAGTCGAGCTTCCAGCGCATCAAGATGAACCACTCCGACGGCGATAACGCGGATGCGGCCAAGGCGGCGACGGCGTACATGCAAGCCTCGATGTACAAGGATCGCATTCCGAATGCCGGCCTTTATTATGCGGAACTGGTGGAGCGTGGCAAGGCACTGAAGCAGCTGAATTCTCCGAAGCTGGGCGATTCGATGCTGAAGGCCGATGGTACGCCGTGGCTGTCTGAAATTGCCAAGACGGCTCCCAAGCTGAATCCGGACGACGTGACGCAGGTGGCGGCGATGCAGTTGGGCTTCTGGCTGAAGACCGATCCGTGGGACGACAAGGAGCACATGCTGAACGCGAAGCGGTATGCTCCGATGAATGCCCGCGACAAGATGCCGTTTGAAGTGACGGCAATCTACTACAAGCTGCAACGTTACGACGACGGCACCAAGCCGGCGGACGGGGCTGCGCCGGCGGGAGCTCCGGCTGCCGGTCAGACGGCTACGCCTCCAGCGGCTCCGACCGGCGGCGCCACCGGCTTCTGCCCCAGCACTGCCAGTCCCGTGGCCTGGCTGAGGCGGTCCCACGGCCCGGCCTGCC
>CAILBQ010000452.1 GCA_903832475.1 uncultured Acidobacteriota bacterium
CCGCAATGACCAGAATGATGTGGATGAGTCCGCCGCCCACGTGGAGCGTGAAACCCAAAAGCCAAAGAATCAGCAGAACTACAAATATCGTCCAAAGCATGTTCGTCTCCTTGCTCCGTGGGTGGAGCGCGCCTTGATATTTAGCACGAAGGAGAGAATCGCAGATCAACCTGGGGCTTACTGTGCAGGATTGCTCAAGGGCGACGGAGAGGGAGCGCTTTGGGTAGCAGGGGGCACGACAGGCCGATGTTTGGCACGCAAAAAGGCGACCAGCTGCAAGATTTCATCGTTTGAAAGGGAATCGCTGAAGGCCGGCATTTTCTGCCCGCCATTCGAAATCTGATCGATAATCTGGGACGTTTTCATGCTCTTGCGAACGTTGGCCAGGGACGGCCCCTTCGCAGTGCCCGCGGCGGCTGGACCGTGGCAATAGGCGCAGCCCTTGTCGCGGAACAGAATTGCCCCGGCGACTTCGGGTTTCTGTTTGCCCTCGAAGGCTTGCAAGGGAAGGGTCAGGGAAAACAAAGAGAGGCACGCCATGATGGCTGCGAGGATAGGATTTCGTCGATTCATGAGGTCCGCACAATCATCTTAAACGGGTGAAGCCAGCGAACCGCACCCGTGAGGATGAAGCCGGGAAGCGAAACTTGAACGGGTCAAAAGGGACGGCGGTCAGGAAGTTGATGATCCCAAAGTTATTCGCCGCCGCCTGACATGTAGGTGTACTGAATCTTGGTGGGTTTGCTGACTGGATCGCCGGTGATGTCGTGGGCATGCCAGACAACGGACTCATTGGCGACCTCGGGATGCTTGCGCAGGAACTCGAGCGCGTACACCGAAGCCGTAGGGTCGTCTTTCTGATCGGCGAAGCGGGCGGCCTCGAAGCTGGCCTTATCCTTCTGGCCAAGTCTGCGGTAAAGGATCGCCAGGTTGTAGTGGGCGGCGAGGTCGTCCGGGTCGACTCCCTGGAGTTGCTCGTAGACATCGCGTGCCTTGGGGTAATCGTGCTGCTGGTAGTAGCTGAATCCGAGTTCACGCAGGGCATCGCGGGAGCGAGGATACTTGACCAGTACGGCTTGGAGGTCCGCGATGGCTTCGTGGACCTGGCCGGCGTTGCGCTCGACCAGCGCCCGATAATACAGGGCCCGCGGATCGCCCGGCAGAAGCGACAACGCCTTGGCCAGATTGGGGCGGGCGTCGTCGTATTTTTCCCATAGGATCTCGACGACGGCCATGTTGGTGAAGGCATCCGCGTAATCAGGACGGAGAGCCGCGACTCGTTCAAAGGCATGCACCGACGCGGCGTATTGCTGGGCATCGAGCAGGCCGATGCCGTAGTTATTCCAGCGCATCCATTCCTTGTTTTCATCGGCGTCGGGCTTGACCGGGCTGTTCTCGCCGATCGAGAAGGTGCGGGTCTGGCCGGCCATTTCAACGATAGGCTCTGGGTAGTGCTTCTGATTCATTGCATAGTCGATGAAGTGCTGATTGAAGCGACGGTATTTTACGGTCGCGGTGATGCTGATCTGGCCAGTTGCGTCCTTGGGAACGCGGAAACGATAGCGCACAAGCTGACTGCGCCCGGACTGAATGGTGTTGTTGTAGGCCAGCACGCGGTTATGCCAAATCTGGTGGCGATCGTTGAATTCGCCCTTGTTGTTGATGATGCGATTGGTGAAGGAGTGCGCGGAGGGATCGAGTTCGCCATCCGGCTGGAGGAAGCCGCTCTCGGAGATGGTCTTCCCCGCGTCATCCTTGACGACGAAGTTGACCCACGACTCGTAGAAGTCGCGCTGCTCGGGAACGTGGGAGTGGGCGGCGCCTTTGTTCTGGATGACCACGTCGGCGGTGAGGGTTTCGCCGGCGGCCAGCGAGAAGCTGGTGAGACCGAGCGGGGCGATGAGAACAGAATCGGCAGCGGTGGCGCCGGCGCTCTCCTTTTCAATCGCGAAGATATCGACATTGAAGACGCCATTGCGCAGGAAGGCGTTGAGCTTCTGCGCCTGCTCATCGAACTTGTAGTACTGGGCGAGAAGGGTATTGGCGCCGAGCCAGCGATGGCTCATCAGCTTGCCTTCCTTGGCGCCGTAGTCGGAGGAGCTGGCTGGCAGGTCTTCCTTAGTCATGTGGCAGGTCTGGCAGG
>CAILBQ010000453.1 GCA_903832475.1 uncultured Acidobacteriota bacterium
GACCTGCAAGGTCCCAAGATCCGCACCTCCAAGCTGGTGGACCACAAACCGGTCATGCTGGTCGCCGGAGAAAAAATCACCATCACGCCGCGCGAAGTGGATGGCACCGCCCAATTGGTCGGCACCACCTTCAAGACGCTGGCAGAAAACGTTGAGCAGGGATCTCGGATCCTGCTTTCCGACGGACTGATAGAACTGCGCGTCGACGAAGTCATCGACGAGCAGGACGTCGTCTGCGAAATCATCAATGGCGGTAAGCTGGGGGAAAACAAGGGCATCAATCTGCCCGGTATCGCCGTGCGCGTGCCTTCGCTGACCGCCAAAGACGACGTCGACCTGGAATTTGCCCTGCGCGCCGGCGTCGATGCCGTCGCCGTTTCCTTCGTCCGCACCGCGGAGGACATCAATCTGGTCCGCAATCGCGTCGCCGCCTACGGCGGTGCTACCTGGATCATCGCCAAGCTAGAAAAACCGCAGGCCATCGAGCACCTCGAAGCCATTCTGCAGGTTGCCGACGGCATCATGGTGGCGCGCGGCGATCTGGGCGTCGAAGTTCCCCCGGAAAAAGTGCCCGCGCTCCAGAAGCACATCATTCGCCGCGCCGCCGATTACCGCAAGCCGGTCATTACCGCGACGCAAATGCTGGAATCGATGATCGACAACCCGCGCCCTACCCGCGCCGAAGTTTCCGACGTGGCCAACGCCATCTACGACGGTTCGGATGCGGTCATGCTCTCCGGCGAATCCGCCATGGGCGCATATCCCGTCGAAGCCGTCAAGATGATGGCCCGCATCGTCGCCGAGGCGGAGTCC
Organism: uncultured Acidobacteriota bacterium; assembly: GCA_903832475.1. Classification (GTDB taxonomy): domain Bacteria; phylum Acidobacteriota; class Terriglobia; order Terriglobales; family Acidobacteriaceae; genus Acidicapsa. The sequence goes on from CAILBQ010000453.1 coordinate 814, forward strand.
AACATCGCCCTGGCCAAGGCCGACGGCACGGCTCCCGTCCGGCCGCGCCATAAGACGCTTTCCGTCGCCGAAACCATCTGCGAAGCCTGCGCCCACGCCGCCGAGGACCTGGACCTGCGCGGCATCGCCATCTTTACCGAGTCGGGCGCCACGGCCATCAAACTGTCCAAATATCAGCCCGCCGCGCCGATTTATGCGTTCAGCTCGATTGACGTCACAATCAATCGACTCAACCTGCTGTGGGGCGTGATTCCTATTCGTTGCAGCAAAGTGCAAACCACCGAAGCCATGGTGGAGCTGGCCGAAACACTGCTGGAACAGTTGAACTACGTGCATCGCGGCGAGGTTGTCGCCATCATTGCCGGCACCGGCACCAAGTCAGGTTCGACCAACTTCATGCGGCTGCACAAGCTCGGCGACCGCATCCACCGCAATGTTCCCAGTCACCTGGGACAGACAGTCAACGCATAGGTCGACATCTTTCCAAATTCGATCGCCAAATCCCCTGCGTCATCGCGGGGGATTTGTTTTGGGAGCAAACCGATGAAGTTTTCCGCTCCGATCCTCTCCGTTCCGATCCCCTGGACCGTTGTGTTGGAGTGCGGGATGATGCTGCCTGCGCCGCCTATCGCAAGCGCTGACCGCGGCGGAGGATGAGCCGGATAGCTCAGACCCGGCAGATTGAGGAAGCCTAGGTTCGGACTAGCGATCCACGCTGAATCGAGGTAACACCCATGGCAACTATCCAGTACGCTCCCCATAATCTCACCGCCGCGCCAATCGCTCCACAAACCATGAAAGCCCTGGTTTACCACAGCGCGGGCGTTGAGAAGCATGCCTGGGAAGATGTGCCGTATCCCAAATTGATTGACGCTACCGATGCCATTGTCAGGATCACCACCACGACGATCTGCGGCACAGACCTCCACATCCTGAAAGGCGACCTGCCGGCGGTCACCGATGGCCGGATCCTGGGTCACGAAGGCATCGGCATCATCGAAGAAATCGGTCCCGGCGTGACCGAATTCAAAGTAGGCGACAAAGTCATCATTTCCTGTGTTTCGGCCTGCACCAAGTGCGCCTTTTGCCGCAAAGGCATGCCGTCCCATTGCAGTTATGGGGGCGGCTGGATCCTCGGCTTCCTCATCGACGGGACGCAAGCCGAATATGTGCGCATCCCGTTCGCGGACGGCAGCCTGTACCATTTTCCGGAAGGCGCCGAAGAAGAATCCCTCGTCATGCTGAGCGACATTCTGCCGACGGGCTTCGAGTGCGGGGTGCTCAACGGCAAGGTGCAGCCGGGCGACACCATCGCCATTGTGGGCGCCGGCCCGATCGGCCTGGCCGTGCTGTTGACTGCGCAGTTCTACTCTCCCGCCGTCATTATCGTGATCGACCTGGACGACAATCGCCTTGCCGTAGCTAAGCAGCATGGCGCTACCCACACCATCAACAGTGCTGATGGGAAAGCCGTGGAAACTGTGATGAAGATGACGGGCGGAGCAGGCGTTGACGTCGCCATCGAAGCGGTCGGCATGGGCGCCACCTTCGATATATGCCAGTCCATCCTCGCCGCCGGCGGTCACCTTGCCAATGTGGGTGTTCACGGCAAGCCGGTGACGTTGCACATGGAAAAGCTCTGGGATCGTAATATGTCGCTGACCACGCGCCTGGTCGACACGGTGACGCTGCCGATGCTGCTCAAGGTGGTGATGGCAGGCAAGCTGCAGCCGGAAAAGCTGGTGACCCATCACTTCAAGCTGAACGACATCATGAAGGCATATGACGTTTTTGGGCACGCGGCGCGGGAAAGCGCCTTGAAGGTCGTGCTGACCAGCAAGTAGAGAGCGGTCCTGGACGGACGGTGTACATCATCCCTTCACACATGCCCCTTACACTCGGCGGCAGGAGACACGTCCCCATGACCGTCATGGAATCGAATTCAGAAACACTTCTGAGTCAGTACAACGCGGCTGTTGAAGCTTGGATTGCCGCGATTCGCGCCGAGGAAAGTCTTGCCTCGGCGACGCAGACCGTTGCTCAAATCGATGCGTGGGAAGAAGCGGCCGACGCCGAAGAGGAAGCGCGCAAGAAGGTTAAGCAAGCAAAGAAGGCCTTCGAAGACGCCCTTCGGCAGAAATTCTTCAACTTCTAGCGCAGGTCACCCTGTTTTCCACCGAAGTCGTTGCTATCCCAGGACTCACACCGCCGCCCGGCATACCCGGGGGACCGCCATCTTGGTAGTCTGAAGAGCTATGGGGCGCATTCGCATTCTCCCGGACCATGTGGCGAACCAGATTGCCGCAGGCGAGGTGGTCGACCGGCCGGCTTCGGTGGTCAAGGAGCTGCTGGAGAACGCGCTCGACGCCGGCGCCACGCGCATCGTGGTGTAGATCGAGGCGGGCGGACGCAAGCTCATCCGCATTACCGACAACTGCCATGGCATGAATCGCGACGATGCCCTGCTGGCGTTCGAGCGCCACGCCACGTCGAAACTCCGCACCGCCGATGACTTGCTTTCGATTGCCACGCTCGGTTTTCGCGGGGAGGCGCTGCCGTCCATCGCGTCGGTGGCGCGGGTGCTGCTCGAAACCAGCGAGCCGCGAAGCCAAGAACCGGGCCTCGCCCCATCCACGCCGGCCGCCGGCACCCGCATGGAGATCGCCGGTGGAAGGATTCTTCGCGTGGAAGACGCTGCGCTTCCCTCGGGAACCTCGATTGCGGTGCAGGACCTTTTCTTCAACACGCCGGCGCGGCGCAAATTCCTGCGCGCGGAATCAACCGAGCTGTCGCACGTCGTGGCTCTCGTCACGCACTACGCGCTGGTTCACCCAGGCAAGCACTTCGAGCTGTCTTCAGCGTCCCACAACCTGCTCATGGCGCCGCCCGTGGCCCGAGCTGCAGAGCGCATCTACCAGATCTTCGGCGCTGACACGCTCGCCCAGCTCCTGCCCGTCGCTGCAGAATCTCCGCTCGATCACGCCGGCCTGCCCGAGCCGCCGCCCTGGAAGCAGGACCCCAGCGCAAGCCCGCGCGATCCCGGCACACTCAAGCTGAGCGGCTTCTATTCCAAGCCGGAGCTGCAAAAGCTGAATCGCAACTCCATCTATATCTTTGTCAACAAGCGGCTGATCCGCGACCGCCTGCTGCTGCACGCCATCAGCGAAGCCTACCGCAACACTATCCCCCCGACGTCATTTCCGGTAGTTCTGCTGTTTCTGGAAATGCCGCCCGAGGAAGTCGATGTCAACGTGCATCCGGCGAAAACCGAGGTCCGTTTCCGCCAGCAGAATCTGATCCATGACTTTGTCCGCGACAGCCTGCGGACGGCGCTGGTTCAGGCCCGCCCGGTGGCCGGCTTCCTGAATGCCCTCGAAACCAACCCGCAGGCGTCACCGTCGCTGATGCCGCCGGCACTCTCTCGCCTTCCCCACTCTCCTGAAGACAAGGGCGATGCAACTGCCGCTCCCGACAACGAGACAAATCCCGGCTTTCAGCTCACTCCGCCACCCGTAACGCCAGTCCCCGGCATGCTGCCCTTCCAGCAGCAGGAAAATCCAACTGCTTCCGGGGGGACATGGCAGCACGCCGCAGCCGCGCTTTTTGCTCCCGCGGCAGAAGCGCTGGCTGAGGGGCGGCTGCAACATTCCTGCGGCGACGACCCAGCCTCGGCCAAGACCGAATCGGGCGACACATCAACCCTCACCGCGAACGTCGAGGCCAGCCGCGAGCAGGCCACTCTCAACGGCCTCGCCACCCTGAAGCCTTTAGGCCAGCTCCGCGATTCGTTCATTCTGGCGGTGAACGACGACGGCCTATGGATCATCGATCAGCACGTCGCCCACGAGCGCGTGCTGTTTGAAAAGATCCTCGCCAGCCGGGAAACCGAAGCCGTCCAGCGCCAGCGCTTGCTGATGCCGCTGTTGATCGACCTTCAACCGTGGCAGATGGCCATCTTTGCCGAAATTGCCGACGAGCTCGATCAAAACGGCTTCGAAGCCGAGCCTTTCGGCCCCCGTACCCTGGCCATCAAAGCCGCGCCAGTCGGCCTGGAAGGTCGCGAACTTGAACGCATGCTCACGGAAGTGATTGAGCAGGCAGCACATAGCAACGGCTCTCCCGCGCCCGCTGCTCGCCGTCAAGACCTCGGCAGCCTGCGAACCCGCATCGCCGCCTCCATCGCATGCCACTCCGCGATCAAAGTCAATATGCCTTTGGAATCCCAAAAAATGGATTGGCTGCTAAAAGAATTATCAAAAACTGAACATCCAACCAGTTGTCCCCATGGACGTCCAATCGCTTTGAGGTATTCTTGGAAGGAGATCCAGCGGGCCTTCCTGCGAATCTAAGATTTTTTAGGAAGGTGGCACCCCGACTTCCAAGGGAGCGGAAGTGCCCGGCAAGTACGCCAGATCGGTTGCGATTGTCTGCTTCTTCAGTCCGGCTTTTCTCCGAACCCCCTTCTGGAGATCTGATTTCACCGGATCTGAAAAGGCGGAAGTTTGTCGCGACTGATTCAGCCTGGAAATGAGGTTTTTCTTTGACAGCAGAGCAGTTGGAAGCAGCGCGCGCCGAAAGGATGCGCCAAAACGGACACGGGGCAGTCACCATTGAAGATGTCCGCACCTGGATCGAGGAGACGGGTCTCTGTATCTTCCTCCCTCGTTCCGCGCAGGCAGGATTCACCACTCCTACCTTTGTCGAGGCCATTGCCGGCCAAAGAACCACCGAACCAACCCTGGAATTGATTGCGACCGCCGAGTCGCTCCTGGTTCGCCTTGAGGCGGAGGGCGTTGCTGTGCGCCTCAACCTTGCAGGCCAGCCCGGCGACCAGCCAGACTACGTCGTCGCCAGCTGGGTATTGCCTTATATTTACGCTCTGCGCGGTGACCGCGACTGGCGCCGTTCGCCCCAGCTCACCGGTTCGCGCCAGGTTTCGCAGCTTGCCGTGCTCGCCGCCAAGCAGCTCGATACGGCCAACCTCAACGCCATCCAGATCCGAGATCTGCTCGGGCGAGAAGTGACCGAAACTGCCGTGCTTCGCGCCCTCCACGAGCTTTGGAAGCAGCTTCGCATCATTCCCGTCGTTCCCGAAGTCGGTGTGCCCGCCCTCTGGCAGCCGCTCCGCCAGCGCTTCCAGAAGGCCATTGCCGAAGGTGCGTCCACGTCGCAAGTAACCGCCATCTCCGTTCTCGCCTCCATCTACCTGCAGGCCGTCATTGCCGCATCGATGGAAGATGTCGAGCTGTTCCTCTCCCCGCTCACCTCGCGCAGCAAGATTCGCGAAGTGGTTCGAGGCCTCGCCGCCACGCGCCAGGTCCACAGCACCACCATGGGCCCATCGCCTATGTATTATGTCGCCGGCACGCTGCCGGAGTTCCCAGTTGCGCCCAGCTTCCAGATCAGCAACGCGTACCCCGCCTATCGCGGATCCACCTACATCGGCACCGATCCAGACCAGTCGCACGACGAAGAATTCATCGACTTTCCGATTGCCGCGGCTTCGGTTCCGCCCGCTCAGGTTTCCGCTCCTCCCGTGGCAGCCACCAGGTCCTCCCTGAATTTCCGCCGAGCGGAAGACCTGGTTGAAGAGCCATCCCAGACCATTGACGACGAAGCGATTTCGTTCCTGGATGACCTGGACAAGGAAACAGCGCCCCCCGCGCCAGCGCCCGTTCGCCACAAGCCTGCGGCGCGCGCGGTAGCTCGTCCGGCAGCCGCCTCGGCCAAACCGGCTGCATCGGCAAAGCCCGCGCCTCGGCCCAGGAGCGCCGGCCCCGCGCATCCACGGGAACGCAGCCGCAGCAGCGCTTCCGGTGACGCTCGGCCAGGTTCCGACCGCCGCCGCGCACCCATGCCCCGTTCTTCCAGCAGCAACGGCAGTGCAAGACCTGCCTCAGCCAGCCGCAATGCCGGGGCGGCCAAGGCCTCCGGCTCGTCGAATGGCGCAGCAGCCCGCAATGGCAAGGCGGGCAGCAACGGGCACCATAGTTCCAACGGCCATGCGGCAAATGGGCACGGCACGAATGGCAACGGTTCCAACGGCCATGGCAAAACCAACGGCGCGCACGTTTCCAACGGGTCCAACGGGTCTCGTACGTCCAAGGGTTCGAGCGGTTCTCACGCCGGCAAACCTGCCGCGCATACCGAATCGCGCAACGGATCGCACAAAGGCAACGGCTTCAAGCCTGCGGTGAACGGGAAAGCAGCCGGTAACGGCGCTCGTCCCTCTCGCCCGCGATCCGCTGAGTCCGCGGAGCGCGAACCGGCCCAGGCCAGCGCCACCAAGCGCTACAGCTTTTCCGGTTCGGCCAAGCAGGCTCCCAAGCCTGCAGCCCGCCCTCATTCCGGCAAGCCGGTAGCCAAGTCCGGAGTCAAACCAGTCGCCAAGCCCGCGGGGAAATTTGTCTCGAAAGCAGCTTCCAGCTCCAATGCACGGTCCGCGTCGGCCTCCAAAACCGGACGCAACGCACGGCCGACGCACACTGCGAACGCTAAACGACGAGGATGACCGCCCAGCCTCAGCCGGATTCCGCGAGCCAGCCGTCCTTTGAAATCCTTGCCGCCGCCCGCCGGGCCATCATCGCCATCGATGGTCCGGCAGGCGCAGGCAAGAGCACGGTGGCGCGCCACCTCGCCCAGTTTTATGGCCTGCTGAATCTTGAAACCGGCGCCATGTATCGCGCTTTCGCCCTCAAAGCCCTCACCGCCGGCGTCGGCCTGGACGACGTGGCCGGCCTGCTCCCACTTTCCGCTCAGACCACCATCCATCTCGAACCGACCGGCGAGGGCAATCTCGTCTACCTCGACGGAACTGACGTCACTGCCCGTCTGCGCGAGCCGGAAGTGACCGATGGCGCCTCCCGCGTCAGCGTTCACCCCCAGATTCGCGCCTGGATGGTCGGCCTGCAGCAGCAACTCGCCGCTTCCGGTGGTGTGGTGATGGAAGGCCGCGACATCGGCACCGTCGTCTTCCCCCACGCCGACGTGAAAATCTTCCTCGACGCCGCCCCGGAAGTCCGCGGCCTGCGCCGCTACGACCAGCTGGATCCGGAAGCTGCCGCCGAAGTCCAGCCCGAAGAAGTCGTCCGCGAACTGCGCGCCCGCGACGAGCGCGACCGCAACCGCGCCGACTCTCCCCTCAAGCCTGCCGATGACGCCGTGATCCTCGATTCCACCCGCTTGACGCTGGACCAGGTCGTCGCCCAGGCCGAAGCTATCGTGGCCGCAAAACTAAGCGCACCGAAGTTCAGTTAGGAAGTATCGAACTCCTTTTAAGTCAAGACGGCTTCAGCACGGGAAACCCCTCGCCGCGCACACCTCGCAAGAATTCTCCTGGTGTAAGGTAGCTGGGAGGGTAGCTATGCGTTTTTCTGGGCCTCTGATCCACGCCACGCTCCTTTGCCTTCTGCTTCTCCCTGGCGCGGCGTCTATCCAGTCGCAGCAAACCTCCGCTGTCCCTACTTTTCAGTCCACCACGACGCTTGTCTTTCTCGATGTCACCGTGGTCGACAAGAAGGGACACATCGTCTCCTCCGGCCTCACCAAGGACGATTTCTCCATCACCGAAGACAAGCGCCCCCAGCGCATCTTTTCCTTTGAAGCTCCCGAATCACACGTCCCCGGCAAACATGCCTCGGACGATGCGCCCGACGGCAGCGTCCCTACCACCATTTTCGTGCTCGATCAGCTCAACTCCAGCCTGGAAGACTTTGCCTTCCTGTGCGACCAGATGCAGAAGTACTTGGAAGCCCAGCCCTCCAAGCTGGCCGCCCCGGCCGAATTCATGCTCCTCGGCAATCGAACCCTGGAACTTTTGCAGGGATACACGCGCAGCCGCGACGATCTGCTCTTTGCCCTGAAGCACGTTCCCACCGCTATCCCCTACAAGAACAACGCAGCGTTCAAGGATGAGCGATTCTTCCAGTCCATCCAGGCTCTGCAGCAGATCGCATTGCAGAACAATGGCGTGACCGGTCGCAAAAACATCATCTGGATCGGCCGCGGCGGACCCGGCACCGCCTTGGCTTTGCGCAATATCTATTCCGTCGGCAAACTCGAGCGCATGGCCCACCAGACAACCAACCTGCTCGTCGATGCGCGCATTACTCTCTTCCTCATCTTCCCAGGACTCAAGCTTCAGGAGATCGACAGCTCGCCCGGCTCTAGGAGTTCCGACACGACCACCGGCCTTGACCCCTTCGGCGGGGACATCAACTTCGGAGGCTTCGTCAATGAGACCGGCGGCCAGCTTCTCTATAACGAGAACGATGTCGACGAGCTGATTCGCCAGTCGCAGCGCATGGGAGCAAAGTACTACACCCTCACCTATCAGCCCAATCAGGAAGGCTCACCCACCGACGCCGACGGGAAATTTCGCCGCATCAAGGTCACCCTGCGCAATCCGGATCTTCATGTGATCACCAAGGGCGGATACTACGCCCCCGACGCCGATCATCCGGTTGACGCTGAAAAGCAGACCATCCTCAACGTCTCTCAAGCGGTTCAATCCTCCCTTCCCTATACCGGCCTGGGCATGAAGGTGGACAACATCGTTCGCCATCCCGAATCGCGCAGCGCCAATATCTCCCTGATCGTGCAATCGAAGAGCATCCACTGGGAATCCACGGAAGACGGCAAGAGCATCGCCAACCTGATCTTCCTTGCGGTCAGCTTCTCCTCGACTCACCAGATCCTCGCCTCCAAGCTTCAGGGGATTGCCTTCTCCGCAACCACCCAGGACCCGGCGGCGCTGGCTCATCTGAACCTGAGAACCTCGATCACCCTTCGCCTCCCCTACAACACCCGGGCCATCCGCATCGCTGCGCAGACAGAAGACGGAGGCAGCCTGGGCGCGACCGACCTGAATCGGCAAGCCATCGACTCTCTCTCGGTAACCGCGCCTCACGCCACTTCGCGGTAGACTTGGCCCAAAAAAAAAGCGGCGCCCGCGAGGGAACCGCTTATTCTTGTCCAAACTGGTGGACCGTTTTACTGGGAGACCGGCTCTGCCGGTGCAGCCTTCGGCGCGGCTTTCAAGTGCGGCACAGCAGGGGCTTTGGGTGCTCCCGGAGCTTTGGGAGCGCTGGGCGCGGGCGGAGCTGCCGGCGCTTCCCCTCCCTTGCGGATGCGCAGGTCGGCATGTTCGGTCGAAAGCGTCACCTTGGGTCCTCCCTTGCCCACCGTCCCCGTCGCGGTCTTGTTTTCATCCCCGCTGATTTCCAGCGGAAAATCCGAAACAATATCCCCGTTGTGGGTTCGAGCGTCGACGATGAAGCCTGCATTGTCCGGGAGCGAAACCTCGATATCGCCCTTGTTGTTCTTCACCTCGATCGGGTACGCGCCGCCCATGTCCAACTCGACTCGCGCGTCCTTGTCCTCGATATGCGTGTCGCCGAAGACCTGGCTCATCTCAATGTCTTTCGACCTCGAGCAGATGACCCGGACCGGCCCCACCACCTGGGTAGCGTGAAGCGAATCGCTATTGATGGACATATCGCCGGGCAGGCGCGCGAATTCAAGATCGGTCCGCGAAGTGTGGAAGTGCACCGACTGGTCGGCCCGTTCCACGTGGGTGTCCCCGGTGTAGTCGCCCTGCAGCGTGACCTGTCCGTGAATGTCAGAAAGGGTAAGATCGCCGCCATTGCCGTCTACAGTCACCTCACCCTGGATGTCATGCGCCGACACGTCGCCTTGGTCGGAGACGCGGGCATGCACGTGGCCTGCAATCGAGGCCGCTTCAAAGTTGCCGTGATGCAGTTCCGCGTCCACATTGCCGTTCAAACCGGCGACCGTCAGGTTCCCGCGACCGTTATTTACGTTGACGCTGGCCGACTTGGGCACCGTGATGCTCAGGTTGGTGCGGCCACTGGAATTGCCGTCCACCTTCACGACTACTGCGTTGCCGCTCACCGTCACATGCGCTTTCTCAGCTTCGAAGATCTTGTTGATCTCTTCCTCTTTGCTGGCGAACGCAATCTGGTGTGCCTTCACGCCCATGGTGGCGTCATCCCCGGCGGCAATGCTGACATCTCCGCGTGGGTCTTGAATCTCGATTTGCGCGTTAGCCGGGATGGGCGTGTTGAAGACCGGCTGGTCCATGTCGTGCTCCGGTTCGCGGAAGGGATTGAACTGATCGTTGTCGTTATCGCCCCATTCCGCTTGCCACGGTCCCCAGAAGCGATGCGAACTCGCGCCTGCACCCAGCAGCAGAATCAGGATCACCAGCCAGACGTAGCCGCCGAAACGGCGCGCCGGCGGGTTTTCACGGCGCAGGTCGATAGCCCACTCCGCCAGCGCCACCGCGCCAATACCGATCAACATCAGCGGCCACCAGCGGCCAAACCAGTCCCAGAAGGGATCCCACTGGATGCGTCCGCTAATCAGCAGCAGCGAGACGATGCCCACGCCGATGAGGACGATGGGCCCGGCCACTGAAGGCGCCCGGTAGGCCCTGTGCTGCGCCTTGAGCGCGTCGCGCTGGGCGCGCCAGAGATCCCGCTGCGCGCGCCAGGCGGCCTTGTTCTGTTCCTTCTGGTAGCGCCAGTAATCCTTGGGATTGCCGTAGGGAGCGCCATATTGCGGGGCGCCCTGGGGCGGTCCGTAGGGAGGGCCAGGGGGACGGCCGGGAGGGGGAGGGGTGCCGGGAGGTGTGTTGGGAGGCATGCTGGCCATGGGAGCGATCTCTCCTGAACTACTGGTCCTGAACTGAGACTGCAAAGAAAACGGTGGTCTGCGGCCTGCACCCGGGGGCGGCAGGCGATCTGTGCAACGGCGGTGAAGGGCGATAGACTCTAGCGCTCTTCCTCTTCGCGGTTGCTGCCGAATTCGGTGTTGCGCACTTCCAGCTCGGCGCTATGCGCGGGGACGATTCCAGTCCCCGGGGCCGGGGCCGACGACGGCGCTGCCGCAGAATAACCGGCCGCATAGTTTGCCGGCGGCGGATAGCCCGCTGCCTGGTAGCCCGCAGCGTATGGATAGCCTGGAGGCGGATCGGAGGCCAGTGTGGCACGTTCCGCCAGGGCCAGCACGCCGAACAGGATTAGGTACAGCGGCCAGGCGCGGCTCCAACTGAGGATGTCCGCCTGGTCCAGCAGGGCGATCACGCCCGTCAACAGCAGAATTGCCGGCCAGCGTAAGCGGGAAATAATCATGAAGCGGCTCATTTGGAACCTCCTTGGGTTCGGCTGACAATCATCCAGATTCCCAGTCCGATGAGCAGGACAGGCCATGCAAAGTGAAAGATGTGACCCACGACGCCCAGGCTCTGCAGCAGGAAAATCACGCCTAGCCCGATAAGAACAAAGGCCCAGACTGGCTCCTTGCGACGCCAGCCCATGGGCGGCCCCGGTGGTGGGGGCGGCACAGCCCCACCCGGATAGTCTCCACCGACAAACGGCTCGGTGTATGGCGGCGGTGCGGGCGGCGGATATTGCTGCCACTGGCCCTGATAGGGAGCGCTGTAGGGCGGCGTAGTTGCGCCAGGAGTATAGACTTCGCCCGGAGTGTAGGCCGTGCCAGGCGTGTACGCGGTTCCAGAGAAGCCGGTTCCGGGGACGCTTGCTCCCGGAGCTGCACCTGTAGCATTGGAGGCAGCTGGATCCCCCGGCGGCGGCACGCCCTGACCGGGATGAATGGATGGGCCGCGCTGACCCAGGTTCAGCCAGCTACCCAGCTCGTTGAGCCCGAACGGATCGGGAAGCGGCAAGCCGTCTCGGCGCGCTTTGGCCGTGTGATACGCCTCAAACGACTGGTAGAGCACCCAGGCTCCGATGAAGATGCCGAAGACCCCGGCGTGTTCGGTGATCGAGATCAACACCGCAAACACCACCACGTGGATCAGGCCCTTGAAAAACTGTCCGTTGTACATCGCGCCCACGCCGGGGATCAGCCCCAGCACGGCCGCGGCCGATGGATTGGGCGTGCCCGGCGGTGTCGGCACCACAAACTGGGATGCCGCCTGCTGCCAGTAGGCACGGCTGGGATCGCCTCCCAGCAGGGTGAAGCAGGGCTCGCACAGCACTTGGCCATTGGCCGTTCTGCGCACACAATCGGTGCACAGCCCTTTGCCGCAGTTCTGGCAATAGGATTGAATTTCTCGCTCGGGATGGTTTACGCAAGGCATGACTTGCTCCGTTCTGGCGTTCCCTCGGCCCGGGTCTCTGCCCGATCTGCTGTTACCGCGTTGCGGTCAAGCTGTCGAGGGGATGGGATGTGAGTGTTTTCGCCCATACTGCTGTCAGGTTGATGAACGCGGCGGGGAAGTTCGAAAGCCGCTTCCAGGGTCTCGCTGCTCCACAGCGCATTGGGTGGGTTGACCGTCTGCTGCGGAGCTTCGTTAGGGTTCAGTTTCGACCCTCCATCTTTGTGATGCGATACGCCGTCCCCGCCGGGCTGCGTTCCGGCTGGACTCGGCGTGGTTGTCTTCTCGCCCGGAGTCTCCGTCTGCCGGCGAAGCTCCTTCATCCTCGATTCCACTTCGTACACAAAGCGGAGGTGATCGTAATACCGAACCAGCGGTGTCGAAGCCGTCATGATGCGCTTCTCCACTACCGACCGAAGAGCTGCAGGCCGCAGGTCCGACAGATGAATCATGCTGAACCGCACTCCCGTCATGCTCAGGGTAAGTGCGATCGAAAAGAACGCCATCGCTGCCGTCATCAGCAGCCGCGGCTCGGCAAATCGCCGCATGCTTCCGCCAAAGCCTGGCCGTTGCCAGACCGGCGGCATCATCACCACGTTGCCGGCTTCATCGGTCGTCGGCATGCCGGTCGCGCCAACCACTGCCAGCCGGCCCGGCTCCATCTTGCCATTCCCAGTTTCGGTCAGAATGCGCGCCAGCAGATCGACAGGCACTTCCGGTTCGGGGGCCAGGAATTCCAGCCACTCCCGGCCCCGCCGAACCTGCTCGAACATCTCCGTGCACGCCTTGCAGGTGGCCATGTGATTGGAGAACGTGGCCTCATCTTCCGGCCGCAGCGCTCCATCCATCGCATCCACCAGCAGCGTTTCCCATTGCCCACACGCCGGAGAGCTGGGGAAATTGCCTCGATCTTGTGCTCGCTCTGCCATGGTTACATCACCTCCCGTTTGTTACGTTCCAACAGCCGCGCCAGTTCCGCACGACCCCGGCTGATCCGCGACTTCACGGTACCCTCCGGTATGCCCAAAACCACGGCGATTTCCTTGTAGTCCATATCTTGAAGATCGCGCAGGATCACCGCCTCGCGCAGTTCCGGCGAGACCTGCGCCAGCGCTCCCTGCACCATTTTTTCGAGTTCCCGCCGCGTCGCCTGGTCGTGCTGCGTCGGACCGGTAGCTTCGAGCCGGTCGATCGGCCGCAACTCGCCAGTCTCGTCCCAGCCCTCGTCGAGCGACCCCGTAGCGCGGATGTTACGGCTGCGGCGGAAGTGATCCACCAGCAGATTGCGCGTCAGGGTCGTGATCCAAACCTGCAGGCTGCCTCGATTGACGTCAAAGCTGGCTAGGTTGGCATAGATCTTCAGGAACACATCCTGGGTCAGATCTTCGGCGTCGGTGCCCGAACCGGTAAAGCGATAGCAGAGTGAATAGACGCGGCGATGAAAGGCCTTGACCAGCTCCGTCCAGGCCGGCGATTCGCCCGATAAACAACGGCGCACCACTTCCGGCCAGTCTGGCTCCACCTGTGCTCCAGCTTCCATCGGCCGTACGCTCCCCGCCTGTCTTCCAGCTTGCCCCGCACCGAGTCTAGTGCCCAGATTTCCCATCGGGACGGGTTCGCTTCCCGGCGCATTGTCGAGCGCCACGCGGCTGCCCGCCTGGGTTCCGGCTGCCCGTTCGCCGCGGACGTCAACCGGCGTCCGCTGACCGGGATCGTGCCACCTGGCTGCCGCGGGACGAGGATCCGTTCCGCCTGCCGGCCGGGGCAACATCCCCATCTCGCCGTTAAACCAGCTTAATGTACCTACGCACGCCATACATAGCTGTACGGAGGATTTATGCGCTTAGTTCCGTTGCATTTGGAGGGGCCTGCTGAGGTTCCAGTCAAAATGAAGCGGGAGGCCTCGTTGCGCCTCCCGCTGCAGATTTTTCAATGCTTTGCCTAATACCGCTCCTGGAACTCCGGCTCAACGGGATTCTCAAACAGCGACCGGTCGCGCGTCACAATCGTCAGCCCGGACGGCGTAACAAAATACCGCCGCTTGTCTTCAACCGGATCGTACCCGATCACCGTCCCCTCGGGAATCTCCACATCGCGATCGATGATCGCCCGGTTGATGCGGCAGTGGCGTCCGATGTTGACGTGCGAGAAGATGATGCTCGACTCGACACTCGAATACGAATTGACGCGCACATCCTGGCTCAGCACCGAGTTCATCACCTCGGCGCCCGAAATGATGACACCCGCCGTAATGACCGAGTTGACCGCCTTGCCCGTTCGGCCCGGCTCGCCAAAAACAAACTTCGCTGGCGGATACTGCCGCACCCGCGTACGCATCGGCCAGTGTTTGTCGTAAAGATTGAAGGTCGGGGAAACCGAGCACAAGTCCAGGTTGGCGTCGTAGTAGGCATCAAGCGTTCCCACATCGCGCCAGTAAAGCGCCTGCTGCCGGTTCTCGTCGACAAAGTTGTAGGCCACCATCTTCTTCTTGCCCAGCAGGTTGGGCAGGATGTTGTGGCCGAAATCATGCTTCGAATGCGGATCCTCGGCGTCCGCGATCAGCTCCTTCAACAGCGTCTCGGTGTTGAAGATGTAGATGCCCATCGAAGCATCGACTGAGTTGGGATTGAACGGCGAACGGAAGGTTGTCGACTTGGGCTTTTCTTCAAAGCCTAAAACCTCTGCATTCGCGCCTACTTCGACCACGCCGAAGCGCGAAACCTCGTCGGGCGCAATGGGCAGCGTGGCCAGCGTCACTTCGGCGCCTGAATCCTTGTGCTGCTGCAGCATCCGGCTGTAATCCATCTTGTAGATGTGGTCGCCGGACAGGATGATGACGTACTTCGGCTGCTCCGACCCGATTGAATAAATATTTTGATAGACCGCGTCGGCCGTGCCCATGTACCAGTTAGCGCCGGTGCGTTGCATGGGCGGCATGATCTCAAAAAACTCACCCAGCTCCTGGGCCACGATGCCCGTCCAGCCTTCGCGAATATGGCGGTTCAGAGACAGGGCCTTGTACTGCGTCATGATGAAGACCTTGCGCAGTCCGGAATTGATGCAATTCGAAAGGGTAATGTCGATGATGCGGTAGTGCCCGCCGAAAGGCACAGCGGGCTTGGCTCGGTCGCGAGTTAAAGGAAAAAGACGCTCTCCCGCGCCGCCGGCAAGTAGTACTCCGAGGGTGTCTCTCATGTCGCTGATGGTGTCTCCCGTTCCCGTCGTACCGCAACATGGTCCTCATGCCGCCTTGTGGTACGACTCCCTTTCAGGCGTTCGAAATTCATTTCGAACTACCAGACGGTGGAGCATAACACAGCAGGATTACGCCTGTTGACTTCAATCATGCAGCCGCTTGTATGCCGTTGTGCGTAGCGCTGCCGATTGTTTCGCGGTCTCCACAAACGTCACTCAGGAACGCTGAAATACAGCCCCGGCGACATCGTATGGAAATTCGTCCACAGCCCGGATATATCAGCAACAGCCAACACCGACGGGGCTTTACTCTTCGCCTTCGATCGAGATGCGCAGCGATTTCAAAAAATTTAGATCGTTCGAGGTGAAGGGCCCATCTTCGCCCTCGACGGTCTCTTCTTCAGAGCCGGAGGGATCGATGGTCTTTGGCCCTTTGGCCACATCGTTCAGGCCGATGGTGGCCTCAAGCATCAGCATCACGTCGAAACCGTGGCGGCGAATACTCTGCACAACTCCGGCAATCTGTTCTGACTCAATCACCGACTCGTGAATGGCCTCTCCAAGCTCCTGGATCAGTTCGCGCAGGCGTGGGTGCAAGCGTGGGTCCATGAAATCCCTCCGGCGGTATTTGCGCCCTTCCATCAGCTGTGGACGCCAGCTCGGGTGCGGCCAAAAAGCAAAACGCTTCTCTTACCTTACGTCTGACGGCCGCTGGGGGCAACTGGGAAGCCGGGAAACTGTGGGAATTCGGTTCCCTTTCGCCACTGATAAACTCAGATGCGAGCCGTGTCGCAAGAGGCCGTAAAAGGGCATGAATCCAAACGAGTTTGGCAAAAAACTGGGCATCGGAGTGCGCATCGCCGGACGCATTGCGCAGCAGCGCGTTCAGCAAAGCGCCGCTGGCCCCGCCGCCGTTTCAAATTCCGGTCCCCACCCTGCTTCCGGCCCGCAGCCCATCTATACGGCGCCCGGAGCCTCCGCGGCGCCGCGCATTCCCACCCCCGCCGCGGCCCAGGCACAGGTCAGAAATCTAGGCAAGAAGACCCACAGCTACACCCGCGCAGCCGGCCGCGGCATCGGCGGATTCCTCCGACCCTTCGGCCGCGTCGGCGGTCTGCTCTGGCTCGAAGTCACGGGCTTCTTCTTCGGCCTCTTCGCCATTTTTTTCGCCCAGAACATCTGGCGCGCCCGCCTCGACTACGCCGCCGGCCCCCAGCACAACCGCTTTCTCATCGGCTGCGTCCTCACCGTGATCTTCGGCTACCTCAGCATCAGCGCCTTCTGGCGCGCAAGACGGCGATAAGGCGCATCCAAGAAAGCCCGTTCGAAATATTATTTCAGCGGAAGAGCGTCAGCCAGGATTGCACGCAAGTCGTCGCACTCCCCTGCTGAAAGCTCTACCTTGTTGATGGCCTGGTATTGACCCGTTACGGTTTTCAGAATGATCACTCTCTTGCCTTCACGCCAATACTTGTACAAACTCCAGCCAAGCCGCGACGAGCCTGCCTCCGCCTGCACCTCAAAGGACTCAGCCGTTGCGCTGGCCTTGCGACAGACCAGCAGCGAAGGATTCTTTCGCAACGGACGCAGAGCCATCCACGGAGCTACGACAAAGAGCCAGACGAAGAAGAACGTCAGAACGGCGAGCAGCATCAAGAAAGTGCCGTTCACGTCGGAATTGAGAGATTTGAGAAGTTCATCTCCCGCGCGGAGCCTTTCCTCTACGCCCATTGCCAGCAATATGAGATCCGCCAGCAGGGCCACACCGAAAATCCCCGCCGCAATCTTCGTCCGCAAATTCCAATAGTTCAACCAAAACGCTTCACGTGCGTCTCGAATTGAAATGCTGTAGCTGAATTCCATCCCGCCACCATAGCACGCAAACAGCGCTGACCCTCGCCCAACTGCTAGACTCACGTCGGGAGCCGCGCGTTGAGCCACGAACTAAAACCCGTGTACACCGCCGCTGACTTGGAGGAAAAGGACTGCCTGGACGGGCCGTCTCCGGGCCAATATCCCTTTACCCGCGGCATCCAGCCCACCATGTACCGCGGCCGCCTTTGGACCATGCGCCAGTACGCGGGCATGGGCGACGCCGAAGAATCCAACCGCCGCTACCACTACCTGCTCTCGCAAGGCACCACCGGCCTCAGCGTGGCCTTCGACCTGCCCACCCAGACTGGCTACGACTCCGACTCGCCGCTTGCCTTAGGCGAAGTGGGCCGCACCGGCGTGGCCATCAGCTCCCTCGAAGACATGGAGCAGCTCTTCTCCGGCATCGGGTTGGACAAAGTCTCGACCTCCATGACCATCAACGCCACGGCGAGCACGCTGCTGGCGATGTATGTCGCCGCTGCCCGCCGCGCCGGAGCCGACACGCGCAAGCTCTCCGGCACCGTGCAGAACGACATCCTCAAGGAGTACATCGCCCGCGGCACCTACATTTACCCGGTCCAGCCGGCCATTCGCCTGACAACGGATCTCATCGCCTGGGCCGGCCAACATCATCCCGAGTGGAACACCATCTCCATCTCCGGATACCACATGCGCGAAGCCGGCTCGACCGCCGCGCAGGAACTGGCCTTCACCCTGGCCAACGGTCGGGCTTATGTCGACGCCGCCCTCGAAGCCGGCCTCGCCATTGACAGCTTCGCCCCGCGACTCAGCTTCTTCTTCAACGCGCATTCGAATTTGTTCGAAGAAGTGGCCAAGTTCCGCGCCGCCCGCCGCCTCTGGGCTCGCTGGATGCGCGAGGTCTACCACGCCGAAAATCCCCGCTCCTGGATGCTGCGCTTCCACACCCAGACCGCCGGCTCCACGCTCACTGCCCAGCAGCCCGAAAACAACATCGTCCGCACCACACTCGAAGCACTCAGCGCCATCCTCGGCGGCACGCAAAGCCTGCACACCAACGGCTTCGACGAAGCCCTCGCCCTCCCCACCGAAAAGGCGGCCCGCATCGCGCTCCGCACCCAGCAGATCATCGCCCACGAAAGCGGCGTGCCGCTGGTCGCCGATCCTCTCGGTGGCTCGTACTACGTCGAAGCCCTCACCGACCAGCTCGAAGCCGAAGCTGAATCCATCTTCGCCCGCATCGAATCTCTCGGCGGCACACTCAAGGCCGTCGAATCCGGCTGGGTGCAGCAACAGATTCAACACTCGGCCTACCAGTGGCAGCGCCAGGTCGACTCCGGCGCAACCATCATTGTCGGCGTCAACAAGTTTGCCTCCGAAGCCGACCCGGAGATCCCGCTGCACACCCTCAACCCCGACCTCGAACGCCGCCAGGTCGAGCGCCTCCGCGCCCTCCGCGAGCGCCGCCCTCCCGTCGCCTGGGAGAGCTCTCTCGTCCAGCTCAGCGACGCCGCCCGCACCACCGCCAACATGATGCCTTACATCGTCCAGGCCGTCGAATCCCTCGCCACCGTAGGCGAAATCGCCGACACCCTCCGCTCCGTCTTCGGCGAATACCGCGAAACCGTCACGGTCTAGCCCGACCGAAACTGCGCTACCTGTTCTTGCGTCCTATTGCGCGCAAGACTTCCGTTAGAATCGCAGTCGAATGAGATACCCCCAACCACGTCGTGTCTTCTTCGCGCTTTTGGCCGTCTGGACCTGCGCCCTCGCCCGATCACAGGCTCAGCTCCCAAGCGGGTCCATCAGCGGCCACGTCCTCTGCAACGATGGCAACGTCCCCGCCCGAAATGCCATGGTCAAATTGATTCCCCTGGATCAATTCCTGCCTAAGCCCGCATCTGAAAAGCCTTCTCAAGCCCCGGCAGTGGAGACAACAACCGACTTATCCGGTTATTACCAGCTTTATTCCGTAGCTCCCGGCGCCTATCTTGTCAATTCGGCAATGGATGGATATGTCGACGATCTGAAGTGGATGCAAACCGTCCTCGACCGTTCTACTGCGGACGAGCGAAAGGCACTGATCGCGAGCTTACCGCAGGTCACAATCAAACCGGGCAGCACAGCCGCGCTCGACTTGATTCTTCGCCGCGCTGCAGCCATCTCAGGACGCCTCACTGTTGACGCCGGCGGCACAATAGGCCGGGTCCCCATCACGGCAATATTGGTCTCGGGGGCCGCCGCCGGCAATTCAGCTAAAGACAGTTCTCATTCTTTCTCCGGCATGGCTTTCACAGACGATCGCGGCGTCTATCGCATCGCGGGGCTGCCGCCTGGAAGCTATCGCTTGTCAGTCCGCCTCACAAGCTCTTTTTTCAACATAAAAATCACCGGCGACAGCCAGTTCAACCTCACTCCGCAACGAGCAGGACTGACGGAGCTGACCGTCTATGCACCCGAAGCGTTGAAAGAGTCGGAAGCGAAGCTTGTGAAAGTCACTGACGGAGAAGAGACCGCCGCGGGCGACCTCAGCATTCCTACACGCCTTCTGCACTCGATTGGCGGTGTCGTCAACTCCGGCGGCAATCCAGTCGCGGGTGCTTTGGTAGACCTCCAACGACCAGGACATTCCGAACCGGGCTACGAAGCAATCACCTTGCCCGATGGCTCCTACCGCTTCGACATGTTGGGATCGGGAAGCTATGTCGTCATTGCAAAATTGCCCAAATCCACCCAGGCAATGTCCGGACCGATGTCAGGCCAGGCCAACACCATGCTGGATCAAAACGATGCGCTTGACGTGAATATCGAGCTGCGTCCCGTAAAGTCGCCTTGACTCAAACCTGGCCAGCCTTCCGCCATCCTCACCCAAGCCGCTTCCCAATCCTCGGCGCAATCGCATAGTTCAACTGCACCAGCACGATGAACGCGATGCTCACGTAGTTATTAAACACGCAAAGCGCCGCTCCCACCGCATAAAGGCTCTGCGCGATCAGCACCCGCCGGCAGATCGCCCCGCGCACGTCAACCGGCGTATCTTCCTTGACCAGCCCATGCTTCATCACGTGCTTCCAGCTCCAATAAAGCATCGCCCCCGGCAGCAGGACGTTGATCCAGTACAGCACCAGCGCCAGACGGAATTGAATAAACTCCGCCAAGAGGCGCGTGGTTAGCGGCATCAGCGTAATCGTGAACAGAAAGCCCAGGTGAATCCATGCCAGATCGCGGCTGCCCTCGCGAAGGTGGTTCAACTGCGTCTGCTGCCCCGCCCAGAAAATCCCCAGTGTCAAAAAGCTCATCAGGTATGCGATCCACTGCGGAGCCAGCCCACCCAAGGAATGCAGCAGCTCCACCTCTGAATGCACATGCTCCGCCGAAGGAATATGAATGTCCAGCACTAGCAGCGTCATGGCCACGGCAAAAATGCCATCGCTCAGCGCCGCCAGCCGCTCCAGGCTGCGACCCTGAATCGCGTTGTACGCATTGGCCATCTGGTCGTCCTACTTCAAAAGCTCCCGCGAAGGATCATCCGGCCGGCGCTGAAACCGCCAGATCCCAATCACGATCAGCAGCGTACCGGCGATCACTTCCAGCCACAGATGCCAGTCCGTGCGCCCGGCGCGGTACAGCATGAAGCCCTGCACCAGCGCAAACACTCCCACCAACATCGCCACCACTCCGCGAATCTTGTCTCCCATCGCCAGCCAACCCCCTTGAGCAAGAATCCTTCAGCCGGGCGCCGTTTCCCCACCCTGCGCCCCCGCGCAAGCCCAGGCGCAAGTTTGACCCGGCACTCCCGGACTCCCTATCTTCACATATAGGCAAGGGAAATCCTCCAGCAATCCGGCAATCGATTGCGCCGATTTTCAGGAAGACCTGCCCACGAGGTATCTCATGTCATCGCCCAACATTCCCGCCGGAACGTCCCCGGTCACCGCCGCTACGCCCGAGCTCAAAAAGACCGCCCTCAACGCCGCCCACCGCGCTCTCAAGGCCAAGATGGTCGATTTCGGCGGCTGGGAAATGCCCGTCGAGTACTCTGGCCTCATCGCCGAGCACCTCGCCGTCCGAACCGCCGTCGGCCTCTTCGACGTCAGCCACATGGGCGAAATCCAGTTTCGCGGCCCCGGCTCACTCGCCGCCGTCCAGCGCATCACCATGAACGACGCCTCGCGCCTCAAGGAAGGCCAGGCCCAGTACTCCGCCCTGCTCACCCCGCAAGGCACTTTCGTCGACGACATTCTGGTGCACAAGCTGGGCGACAATGACTACCTGCTCGTGGTCAACGCCGGCACCACGCCCAAGGATTACGCCTGGATCCGGCAGCAAGTCGGGACCATGCCCGGCATCCACATCAGCGACTACTCGCCGCACTACTCGCAGCTTGCCATCCAAGGCCCGCGCGCCCTCGAAACCCTGCAGAAACTCACCAAAGTTGACCTGAGCGCCATCAAGAACTACTGGTTCACCTGGGGCCAGGTAGCCGGCGTCTACAACACCCTCATCGCGCGCACCGGCTACTCCGGCGAAGACGGCTTCGAGATCTACATCCCCTCCGACGTGGCGACGACCGAAAAGGTCTGGAACGCCATCCTCGAAGCCGGAGCCGAATTCGGCATCCTGCCCTGCGGCCTCGGCGCCCGCAACACCCTCCGCCTCGAAGCCGGCATGCCCCTCTACGGCCACGAAATCACCGACCAAACCAACGTCTGGGAAACCGGCCTCGACCGCTGGCTCAAGCTCGAAAAAGACTCCGACTTCCTCGGACGGTCCACGCTTTTAGCGATCAAAGAATCAGGTGGACCCACCAGGAAGCTGGTCGGCCTGGAGATGGTCGACCGCGGCATCGCCCGCGACGGCTACGAAGTCAAGAACGAAGCTGGCGATCTGATCGGCTCCATCACCAGCGGCTCCCCGGCTCCATTCCTCAAAACCAACATCGCCTACGCCTACGTCCCAACCAATGTCGCCGAAAGCAAGGAAGACGTCTTCGTCCAGGTCCGCGCCAACAAAGTCCGCGCCAAACAGGTGCCTACGCCGTTCTACAAGCGACCAAAGAAATAGCTGTCGCGGGTTGTCCTGGAGCACAAAGAAAAGGCCCCGACCAAATCTGATCGGGGCCTTTTGCTGTCCTTGATTAGGCGCCGTTACTCCTGCACCGCCGCCCCACCGACGAACACCTGCTGCGGCGAGCTCACATCCATCCCCGGCGCCTTGAAATTCAGCTTCATCGTCTCCACCTGCGGCTTGCCGTTGAAAGGAATCGTAAAGCTCAGCTCGTACTGGTTCTGGAGCCGCTTGTTCAGCTCGGCCAGGTACGGTTCAAACGAAACCGGGTTCCCCGCGCCTTCCCAGAAGCTCTTGCCGCCGGTGGCCTGCGTCACTTCCTGCAGCAGGTTCTGCCCGGCATTATTCTCGTACCCCGTTGCGCTCGCCCGGCCCTGATCGCGCCAGTAGATCGAATAAACCACCAGCCCGGCCCGCGTAGCATCGTTCATCGCCGATTGCACATAGGGGTCTTCCGGATCGTAGCGGCGGTTGTACTCGTCCACGCCGTCGGTGATCATGATGACCTCCCGCCGCGCCGCGCGATCCTGCGAAGGCCAGCGCTTGGCCAGATCCGACAGACAGAAATACGGACTGGCATTCGAACCGACCATTCCGCCTGGGATATGCAGCTCTTTCACAACCTGCGCGTGATCGTCCGTCAGAGGCCCGGCAAAGGCTGCCGTCCCGTTCTGCATGTACGCCACCGCCGACTTGGCGTTGGGCGGCAAAGCCTGAATGAAATGTGCCAGGTCATCCAGTTGCCGTGCCAGGCTGGTGCGTGCCGAGCCGTCAATCAACACCACCATTTCGACCGGGCTGTCGCCCTTGAGCGCGACAAACTTGCCCACCGTGGCCTCCTTGCCATTCACCTTCAGCTTCACGTCCTGCGGCGCAACGGTACTGGCCGATTGCCCGTCATGCTTGGGCAGAATGGTCACGATTGCCTGCCCCTGTCCGTCCTTTTCCTGCGCCAATCCTTGTTGCGGGGCAAAAAGTCCCGCGCATAAAAGCGCCGATGCGCTCATCCCAACTGCCATTTTCAACGTGTTCATTGCTTGTTGCTCCTTCATCACAACCGCTTGTTCTTCACTCGTCTTAGCGGGGACACGGAAACGTGCGCCCATAGCGCGACACATTCCGCTCTCTATCCGATTAGATGTAGCTCGCGGCATTTGGGCGTGAAATGCCTTGAAATGCTCGCAATGCCGCTTCAGCCCAATCGATACAATATCTGCATGCAATACCTTTCCCTGAGCCGCCGCCTCGTCGACCAGTTCCCGCCGGAAGCCTTCACGCCCCAGCTCATGGCTCAGGAAACCGCCCGCGTCCGCGAACTTTACGCCGCCGGCACCCTGCGTCAACTCTGGAAACGCGGCGACATGCCGGGCGCGTCCATCCTCTGGGAAGCCGCTTCGGAAGCCGAAGTCCGCGCCGCCATCGCCAGCCTGCCCATCTTCCAGGCCGGCATGCTAGAAATCGTTGCCCTCGTTCCTCTCGAACCCTATCCCGGCTTCGGCCCCGTCTCCTGAAGCAGTCCCCGACCGTCCCCCTGCCTGGATAGACGTCCTCCGCAGCCTCCTCGCCCACATTCCCACTGTTGTTCGCCCGGCCCCGCCCCCGCCAAAAACGTCTTACACTAGAGAGTCAACACCAATCCCGCTTGACCCAATCCGAACCCAGGAGAGAAAACCGCATGGCCTATCCCAGCACCTACCGCTACACCAAGGAACACGAATGGATTGACCTTGCCGGCTCCGTAGGCACGATCGGCATCACCGACTACGCCCAAAGCACCCTGGGCGACATTGTTTTCGTCGAACTCCCCAAGGTCGGCGACTCCGTCACCGCCCACAAGACCTTCGGTTCCGTCGAAAGCGTCAAAGCGGTCAGCGACCTGTATTCGCCGGTCAGCGGCACGGTCACCGCCATCAACGAAGAGCTGAATTCGTCTCCCGACAAGGTCAACGAGGACGCCCACTCAGCCTGGATGATCAAGGTCGAGCTCTCCGACCCGTCGCAATTCGAAGGCCTGCTCGACTCCGCCGCCTACGAATCCTTCATCGCTGAAGAAACCGGGCACTAGAGTCAGCTATTAGCCGCTAGCCTCTGGCTTCTCGCTGCTTCATTGCATCCTCGGCGCACTCTTCTCAAAGGGAGACCAACGCGCCGCCAACTTTGGCCCAGAGGCTTGTGAACGATCGACTTCGGTGCCGTCAAACGCAACACGTCCGCAACACACCCGAAACCGGCTTTAGGCTAGAAGCTAGAAGCTAGAAGCTAGGAGCTAGAAGCGAACATGCGTTATCTCCCCAAATCTCCCGCCGAACGCCTCGACATGCTCGACCAGATCGGCGCCAAATCCATCGACGACCTCTTCACCGTCATCCCCGCCGAGTACCGCCTCAGCGGCGACATGGACATCCCGCGCCAGCTCGGCGAGAGCGAGATCATCGACTTCTTCAAGGCCGCCGCCGCCAAGAACGCCATCGGCTACACCAGCTTCCTCGGCGCCGGCTGCTATCGCCACTACCGCCCGGTGATCATCGACTCCCTCGTCCAGCGCGGCGAGTTCCTCACCAGCTACACCCCCTATCAGGCCGAAACCACTCAGGGCACCCTGCAAGCCATCTTTGAATTCCAGACCATGATCTGCGAACTCACCGGCATGGACGTGGCCAACGCCAGCATGTACGACGGCTCAACCGGAGCCGCCGAAGCCATCATGATGGCCACCCGCATCACCGGCCGCAGCAAATCCTTAGTTGCGTCCACCGTCCATCCCGAGTACCGCGAAGTGATGGCCACCTACGCCCAGCATCAGGGCCTGCCCACCCAGACGGTCGGCTACATCCCCGAAACCGGCCGCGTCGATCTCGACGCCCTGGCCGCCGCTATCACCGAAGAAACCGCCTGCGTCCTCGTCCAGTCGCCCAACTTCTTCGGCGTCATTGAAGACATTCCGGCCATCGCCGACCTCGCCCACGCCAAGGGCGCGCTTCTCATCGTATCCATTGCCGAAGCCGTTTCACTCGGCATCGTCAAGCCGCCCGCCGAAGCCGACATCGTCTCCCTCGAAGCCCAGTCCTTCGGCGTCGCCATCAGCTACGGCGGCCCTTTCTGCGGCGTCATCGCCACCAAGGAAAAGTACCTCCGCCAGATGCCCGGCCGCCTCGCCGGCCAGACCACTGACGCCGACGGCAACCGCGGATTCGTGCTCACGCTCTCTACCCGCGAGCAGCATATCCGCCGCGAAAAAGCCACCTCGAACATCTGCACCAACCAGGCCCTCGTGGCGCTGATGGCCACCATCTTCCTGACGGTTTACGGAAAAGAAGGCATCCGCGACCTGGCCATCCAAAACCTCGCCAAAGCCGACTTCGCGGCCAAGACTCTCGCCGCGCAACCCGGCACCAAGCTGCTCTTTGCGGGCAGCCCGCGCCTCAACGAATTCGTCCTCCAGACCACCGAATCCCCGTCGCACTTGAACGCCCGCCTCCTCGACCAGAAAATCGTGGGCGGCGTCGACCTCAGCCACTGGTACCCCGAACTCGGCAACGCCACCCTCTGGTGCGCCACCGAACTCAACACCCGCGACCAAATCGAATCCGCCGCCAACGTCTTAGCTGGCGTGCCTGTCGAGGCTTAGACAAGGCCGCAGCTGCCAATGGAATTCTTAATCCTAGATGGAGGACGTCAGGTGTTTCGAAACAACGAATTCTCGGAACAATCGATAAGAAAGATGCGCCAAGAAGGGCTCGTAACCTTCGTCCTCCTGCGCGGGCTCGCTCGTGGATTGGTATCGCTCTTTCTATTCATTGCCATCACGGCGGTGAGTCTATGGTTCGAAAAGAGCCTTTGGCATAATCCGCCCCTGCTTCCCACCGCAATAGCAGCAGTTTTTATTCTTCTGATCGGGATCGCCATCCAATGGCAGGTCTGGTACGTGGCATCCAAGCGTGACATCGGGATGCTATCGCCTCACGAATCCACAAACGCGAATCCTCTCACATAACTTTGACGATCGTTTCGAGGTTTCATAAATGGCAACCACCATCGCAGAACCAAAGACAGGCCCCACCCCCCGCAACACCACCCTGGGCAAGGTCCGCACCCACCCCACCCAGAACGAAGGCCTGATCTTCGAGAAGTCCTCTCCCGGCAAGCGTGCCTACAAGCTCGCCCCGCTCGACGTGCCCGAAGTCGACCCCCAGGCCCTGCTCGGGGCCAGCTACCGTGACAATACCGGCGCGCTCCCCGAGCTGAGCGAGATCGAGATCATCCGTCATTTCACGCGCCTCTCCACGTGGAACTACGCCATCGACCTCGGCATGTACCCGCTCGGCTCCTGCACCATGAAATACAACCCGCGCGTCAACGAAGTCGTCTCGCGGATTGAGGGATTAGCGGAGGCCCATCCCTATCGCCCGGAATCCCTCGCCCAGGGCTCGCTCGAAATCGTCGACCTGCTGCAAAAGTGCCTGCTCGAAATCACCGGCATGGATGCCATCACGCTGCAGCCCGCCGCCGGCGCGCATGGCGAGTTTACCGGCATTTTGCTCGTCCGCGCCTATCACGAGTCCAAAGGCAATGCGCGCCGCAAGGTGCTCATCCCCGACTCTGCTCACGGCACCAACCCGGCGACCGCGGCCGTCTGCGGCTACGAAGTGCAGAACATCAAGTCCAACGCCCTCGGCGGCATCGACGTCGATGAGCTGGCCAAGATCGTCGACGAAGACACGGCCGCCCTCATGCTCACGAACCCCTCCACCATCGGCGTCTTCGAAAACCAGATCCACAAGATCGCCGACATCCTCCACGCCAAGGGCGCCCTGCTCTACATGGACGGCGCCAACATGAATGCGCTGGTCGGCAAGACCCGCCCCGGCGACTTCGGCGTCGACGTGATGCACCTCAACCTGCACAAGACCTTCTCCACGCCCCACGGCGGCGGCGGCCCAGGCTCAGGCCCGGTAGCCTGCAAGGCTTTCCTGGAGCCGTTTCTGCCCACTCCGGTGCTTGTACGGAGGGAAGGGACTAAGGGACTAGAGACTGAGGGACTGGAAAACACTGCGGATGCCCCAGGTCCCGATTTTGGGACCTGGGATAGCACGAACCGCGACCAGTACACGTGGAAGTACAACCGTCCCCATTCCGTCGGC
>CAILBQ010000454.1 GCA_903832475.1 uncultured Acidobacteriota bacterium
GTCGGTGGTGTACTTGAAATCGGCCCCGTACAAGCCCGAGAAATGAAAACCGTAATCCACATGATCGCGCTGCACCGTATCAGGCAGTCGTTCCACGTACACGACGGCCTGATTCATCTCAAAGCGATTGGAATACTCATCGTCTACTTCGGGCGCGTTGCTGTGCGATGAAGTGCTTCCATTCACTGTCGGTTCGATCCAGCCATAAATTTTTGTCCGTCCGTTGGCGCCATTGATCGCTGTCATCAGCGGATAGCTGTTGCCATCCGCTTCCCCTATCACCGGGGACCCGCCATATGACCAGTCGGCATTGGGAAAGGGAGGCGACTCCAGCGGAGATACAGGCCCGCGCCTCGGCGCCGGTGGCGATGCCGGAGCCGTCCCATGCCAGTCTTGATCGTAAAACTGGATCAACTTGCCGAACAAGCCCTTGGTGGTCGCGGTCTGCGCTGTCGGAGCATTGGGAAAACTTTGTGCGGCCAGCAAGCAGCAGACCCCGCTAAGCGCAAAAGAAAGCAGAGCCAGGCGGCCGACATACCGGCCCTTCTTACTGGTAAAAACCACGTGCAACATCGGTCCAGTATCCTCTGCCGGCCCCGGTGCGCGCCAGTCTAGGTCTTCGCCTTCGTTGCCTTCTCGCGGGCTTTCGACGTTTCCTGGGCTCGATGCGAATAATCTGAGAACAACATCAGCGAACGTCCCGCAACGATCACCTTCTCGCCTACCTCGGTTTCGGCAAATGGATCTTCGACGTTTTCTGTATCCATGATCTGCTTCCACGGCGTCCCATTGGGTACCTTCGGCAAGGTAAACTCAACACCTTCGTGGGCTGCGTTCACCAGCAGCAAAAAGCTGTCATCCATGAGCGGATTGCCTTCTTCGTCGCTGGTTTGAAGCGTCTGTCCATTCAACATGATGGCCATGGCCCGCACCCACTCCGAACTCCACGCCTCCTCCGGCATCTCCTGACCGTTCGGGTCGTACCAAGCAATGTCGCGCACCACCGAATTGCGAATTGTACGATCCTGAAAGAATTTGCGGCGGTGGAGGTTGGGATGCTCCTGCCGCAGGGCGATAAGCTTCGATGTAAACTCCAGCAGCCGCGACCGCGATGGGCTCAAGTCCCATTCATGCCAGGTGAGTTCGTTGTCCTGGCAGTAGCAGTTGTTGTTGCCGCGCTGCGAACGAGCGATCTCATCTCCGCCGCATAACAGCGGCACTCCCTGGCTCAGAATCAGCGTCGAAAGGAAGTTCCGCATCTGCCGCTCGCGCAGGGCGTTTATCTCCGGATCATCTGTCGGGCCTTCCGCGCCCATGTTCCATGAGTCGTTGTTTTCCGACCCGTCGTTGTTGTTATCTCCGTTGGCTTCGTTGTGTTTCTCGTTGAAGCTGACCAGGTCGCAAAGTGTAAAGCCATCGTGCGCAGTGACGAAATTGATGCTTGCGTAAGGCTTTCGTCCGTCGTGCTGATATAAATCGCTGGATCCCGTCAGGCGATAGGCGAAATCTGCCAACAGTCCGCCATCGCCCTTCCAGAAGCGCCGCACAGTATCGCGATACTTGCCGTTCCACTCCGCCCACAGGATGGGAAAATTACCCACCTGGTAGCCGCCCTCGCCCACATCCCATGGTTCGGCGATGAGCTTGACTTCGGCGAGTGTTGGATCCTGGTGAATGGTGTCGAAGAATCCGCCCAGCTTGTCGACATCGTGCAATTCGCGCGCCAGCGTGGCGGCAAGGTCAAACCGGAAGCCATCCACGTGCATCTCCGTGACCCAGTAGCGCAGGCTGTCCATGAGCAGTTTCAAGACCTGCGGGTGCCTGACATTCAGCGTGTTGCCCGTACCGGTGTAATCCATGTAGTAGCGCGGACTGTCGGGCATCAAGCGGTAATAGGTGCCGTTGTCGATCCCGCGGAAGCTCAGCGTCGGCCCCTTCTCATTGCCTTCGCAGGTGTGGTTGTACACCACGTCTAGAATGACTTCAATCCCCGCTGCATGCAGCGCCTTCACCATCTCACGGAATTCATTCACCTGGCCGCCGCGGTCGCCTGAGGCGCTGTATCTCGATGCCGGGGCAAAGTATCCCAGGGTGTTATAGCCCCAGTAGTTCACCAGGCCGCGATCGAGCAAATGTCCGTCATCGATGAAGTGGTGAATCGGCAGCAGCTCGACGGCGGTAATTCCCAGTTTTTTCAAATACTCGATGCTGGAAGGATGGGCCATGCCGGCGTATGTGCCGCGCAGGTGTTCCGGTACATTCGGGTTGCGCTTGGAAAACCCTTTGACATGCACCTCGTAAATCAGCGAGTCGGCGAGGGGAATCTTCAGCGGCTGGTCGTTGCCCCAATCGAAGGATTCGTCGACGACGATGCTTTTCGGCACGCCCGCGGAGCTATCCTCTTCGGAGATTTTCATGTCGTCTCCGGACGGCGCGTCGTAGGAAAAGATCGGCGCCTTCCAGTCCAGCGTGCCGGTGATGGCCTTGGCGTAAGGATCGACCAGCAGCTTCGCCGGATTGTAGCGCAGA
>CAILBQ010000455.1 GCA_903832475.1 uncultured Acidobacteriota bacterium
CGTGTAGTCAGCCACAAACTCATTGACCAGGGATGGCGAAGCGGCGTACGTCAGGTTTGCCACCATGTCGACTCCAGGCCCGGCAAAGCTGTTTTGCACGGTGGGAAAGGCATTGCTCTGGAATGTAGGAGCGGAACTTACCGTGGACCAGGAGTCATAAATGAAGCGGTAAAATCCGCGCCACTTATCGCTGATGGTTTGATCCACTCGAAAGAGTTCTTCGCGATTGGTGGTCAACTGCGAAGGAGCCGAGCGGTAAAAGGAGCTTGATCCAGAACCCACATTGGCCGCGGGGATGAGCGCCAGAAGGGCATTGCCGTTGGGATCGATAGGGACCTGATCATTGGGATAGTAGGTCTGTGTTCCTGGTTCGACCGGGCAGTCGGGATAGTTAGCGTCAACCTCGCTCCCTGAAGCTGGACAAAGGTCAGCAAAATTTCCTGTGCGTTCGGCGTCCGACGGCACCTGCTGGTTGAAGTTATTGCCTGGGACGATCTCGTGGCGCCATTCTTCCGAATAAAAGAAGAACGTCTTCTTTTTTTCAGGATGATACATTTTCGGCAGGATGACCGGGCCACCCACCGTGAATCCGTAGTCATGCTTCTTATAAGTCGGTACGGTCGAGTTGAAGTAATTGCGCGCGTTGAAAGCATCGTTACGCAGAAATTCGAAAGCATCCCCGTGTAGATGTTCTGTCCCGGACTTGGTCTGGGCAAGTACGGTACCCGATGCATTTCTTCCATACTGCGCACCATAGTTGCTGGTCAGCACTTCTGACTCGGCGATGGCATCCACATCGGGGTAGACATTCAAGGTTGAGTTGCTACCGTTGTCCATCACACTGGACCCGTCTAATTCCCAGTTGTTGTATTCGACGCGGCCGCCGTTCATGCTGAAGGCGACGCTTCCGGCTACGCCCGTTTCGCCTTCATCTTGTCCAGTCTGATTTGTGACACCTGGAGACAAAGTCACCAGCTGGGTAAAATTGCGGCCGTTGAGCACGATCTGGGTAATCTGCTCGCCAGTGATGGTGAAGGAAATTTCCGGCGATTCGGTTTGGATCGCACCGAGGTCATTGCCGGTCACGCTGACTTCCGCGCTCACATCGCCCAGCGATAACTTTGCATCGACGCGCTCCGTGCGTGAAACACGCAGCACGATGCCTTTCGCTTCGAATGTTTTGAATCCCGGCGCCTTTACCTGCAGGTTATAGGTTCCTGCTTCGAGAGCTGGGACGGAATACTCGCCTGCGCTGTTGGTGACGGCTTTAAAGGCCGTTCCCTGGGATTCACTGGTCACCGTCACCTGCGCGCCAGGAATCACACCGCCGCTTGGATCCGTGACTGCGCCGTTGATCGAACCGGATTGCTGCGCTTGCACCGATAAGGTCAGCAGCAGGCAGGGAATGAGCCCGAGCAGCCGCCAAAATGGATGAAAGACCCTTCGTCGTGACGCGCAAACGGACATAACAGGGCGAGGAGCGAGAGAATCCATAGGGGCGGTGCCTCCGGAACTTTAAGTTGCGACGAGTTAGCCTGACCGACAAACAATAAGCGTACATCAGGGGAAGAAGCGAATATTGGGATATTAAAACGTTTGAAATTTCTGTCAACAAATTTCTCCGCGGTCTTGAGAATGGCGTGAAAGGAGTGCGAATGAACGCGTTTCCCGGCTGGTGCGGGCACGCTTCCTCAAAAGATTTCAGCAGTTCCTTGGTACACTCTGGCCACGAGGTACGGGCGGATGAGGGCGTTGGCTGGTGGTGCGATGGTCCTGATCTGGCTTTGGTCCGCTTCGGCGACAAAGGCATCGCGTATCGAGCCATCGGGCTACTTGACTACCCCCATCACCATCACTGCACTAGAAAGCCAGACTGCAGCCTCGGAAGGCGCCGACAAAGATGCAGCCACCCTTTTCCGCGAGGGCAGGACTGCCCTCCAGGATGGTCAACTGAACAAAGCTGAGGATGCATTCCGTCAAGTCATCCTCCTTGATCCAAAATCCGGTGCTGCCCACATCAACCTAGGCGTCGCTTACATGCGTGATAAGCAATGGGACGAGGCTCTGGAGGAATTTGGCCGGGCCCAGGCCCTTTCCCCGGAGCAACCAGGCATTTTGCTCAATATCGGCCTCGTCTACTACCGCAAGGGCGACTTTACCGCCGCCATTGAGCCGCTTGGTAAAGCATTGGAGAGAATACCGAACTCGACGCAGGCCCGTTATCTCCTCGGCCTCTGCCATTTCTTCGTGAACCAGTACAGGGAAGCTTCCGAGACGCTTGAGCCACTCTGGGACAAGGAATCAACCAACCTTAATTATCTGTATGTTGTCAGCATCTCTGCCAGCAAGTCAGGCAATACGGCATTGCAGGCGCGCTCCTACGACCGGATGCTCGCAGTGGGACACGATACCCCTGAATTTCATATGTATCTCGGCAAGGCACGTCTCGCGGAGGGCGATACAGGCAAGGCACTGGACGAATTTCAGGCGGCCCTGGCTGCCAGCCCTGATCTGCCGCTCGTCCATTTCTTTCTTGGACGCACGTACCTTGAGCGCCATTCCTACCCCGAGGCGATCGCCGAGTTGAAGGAACAGGTCAACGCTGACCCGTCATTCGCCTACAGCTACGAGGATTTGGGTATTCTTTCGGCCCAACAAGATCAGTCGAGTCAGGCGGAGCATTACTTTTTGGAAGC
>CAILBQ010000456.1 GCA_903832475.1 uncultured Acidobacteriota bacterium
GGGCTTCGGGTGTTGCGGACTTTTCCTGGAAAAACGGGGGGGAGGGGGGAGGGGGTATGCATTTTGTCCCAAATTCTCTCCCTATGTCGTTCATGATGTTTGGTTTGGACTTGGTTTCGCGGGGTGTTTTTGCGACTTTTTGCGACATTTTTCGCGACGTTTTGGTGAGGGCAACGCGCCGAAGGCGACCTGGGCGGCGTAGAGGAGCTTGGTGCCGTCGGAGTGGGAAAAGACGCCCATGAGCATGCCGTGGGCGACGCAGGCGATGAAGTCGCGGACGTTGTCGGCTCCGCAGAGCTTGGGGACAGAAGAGCAATAGGCCAGCTTGCCGGCCTCGAAGGCTTCTTCGACGCTCTTGCCTTCCTTGATCTTTTCCTCTTTCATGTGGAGGTACATCTCGCAGCAGAGTTCGACGGCGAGATTGACGGCGGGGTACATCTGCTCTGCGAGCTGCTCTCCGAGGCGGCGGAGGGTCGCGGAATCGAGTTTGGCGTAGGGATTCGGTTTGGTCGAGTTTGCCGGCTCGGCCGCTTCGGCCTGGTTGAGATCGTCAGACATCGTTCTGCTCCCAGCGGGCGTTTGGGGAAGGCAACGGAGCCGCTATTCCAGTGTGCGCGTTTGGGGGGAATTAACACGCAACGTGGAAAGGAAATAAATTTGCGAGGGGACGGTGGCGGAAGACCGCGGTTGGCGCGGGTTTTCGTTGTATTTGGAACGGGGGGCTGGGGCGCAAAGAAGTCCGGCGGGCTTGACAGGAGATGAAGGACGGTTTGTTGAGGCGCATGCGCTGCGCCTTTTGACATTCGGAATTCTCGTTTTCAGAGGCGGCAATTTGGGGTGCCCGCCCACTCATCGCGATGAGGCTGCGCCGAACGGCGTACAGGTTTTTCAGCGAACCTGCGAAATTTCGCTGATGGGGAATGAGTGGGCCACCTGCCGATTCTTTCAGAATCGAGGGGTAGACAGCAGTACGGCTTAGCCGTATCATGCGAGGGTGAAGTACGACTGGGACCCGGTCAAGGATGCGTCGAATGTGCGCAAGCATGGGTTCTCTTTGTCGGAAGGGGTACCTGCACTCGAAGACCCGAATCAAGATTCTTGGATTGATGATCGTTTCGATTATGGCGAGGAGCGATTCGTGACACTCGGTATGGGAGAAGCCCAAATTTTAATTGTGGTCAGCGTTGAGCGCGACGGGGATACGATTCGGATCCTGTCGGTGAGGAAGGCAGATGGCGAAGAAGAATCCTGGTATTATTTCGGTCGTTCATGAGCGCGGAGATGTGCCATTTCCGAGTAAAACGGATTGGGCTCGCGTGCACGCGATTACGGACGCGGAGATTCGTGCGGCGGCGCTGGATGATCCGGACACGATTCCCGCGCCGGTTTTTGCTCAATCGGGATTGCATCGCATTGTGAATACGAAAAAGCTGCGCGACCGGCTGGGGCTGACGCAGGAGGCATTTGCGGCGATGTACCGGATTCCGGTGGGGACGCTGCGGGATTGGGAGCAGGGGCGGAAGCGGCCGGATGCTCCGGCGCGGGCGTATTTGCTGGTGATCGAGAAGAATCCGCAGGTGGTGGCGGAGATGCTGGGGCCGGCGGCTTAGGGGCCGGTCGGGGTTTCAGACCATTTCGGGACTTCGGGGATGCGGACCCAGGACATTGCCCTGGGCTGGTATGGTGGCGCGCCTTTGGCGCTTCGGAATCGCGATCTAAAGACTTGAATTAGGGGGATGCGCCCACTCATCGCGCTAAGGCTGCGATGAATGGGGCACAGGTCAGGCGAGATTGCTCTCTTCATTCAGGTTTGCGCGCGATTGCCGGCGTTGGCATCCCACTGGAAGACTTCTCCGAGCTGTACGCTGAAGACGTCGGCAATGCGGAAGGCCGCCTCCAGCGTGGGGGAATACTTGCCTGATTCGATGGCGGCGATGGTTTGCCGGGTGACACCGATGCGCTCGCCCAACTCAGCCTGAGACATTTCTCCGTGGTGAAAGCGGAGGGTGCGGATGCGATTGGAAATTAGACCTGGCTTGGGGACTGGCTCTGCCATCATGCCTGCCTGCGATAGTTGACAACAGCGATGCCGTAGCGCACGACTTCTGCGACAACGATCATGAAAATGGTCGCATTGACGATGGGCCAGCCGCTGGT
Source organism: uncultured Acidobacteriota bacterium (assembly GCA_903832475.1). Taxonomy (GTDB): domain Bacteria; phylum Acidobacteriota; class Terriglobia; order Terriglobales; family Acidobacteriaceae; genus Acidicapsa. Next base: position 2,158 of record CAILBQ010000456.1, read on the forward strand.
GCTGAAAGGCATGAAGCATCCGACTAGAATCATGCCGGCCATCAGGACGTAATAGGCGATTGCGACCGAGCGGCTATCGATGGCGCGATCGCGTTCGTCGGGTGGAATGCGCGCTTCCTGCGGAGAGCCATGACGGATCAACAGGTAGCCGATCCCCAGGATGAGCACCCGTGCGACCGAAACGGCGCACAGGAAGCCAATCTGGCGCAAGTCGGGCAAGGGCCGGGGCGGGAGATACCCGGCGTTGATGATGGCGAAGTAGGGGACGTAGGCAACGGTCATGGCAATCAGCGACAGCCAGGCGATTTTTTCTCGGTACGGCATTTTCTGATCCTTTCTGAAGCAGGAGCTTAGTGTAATAAATTATCGACATTATGTAAATTATTATTAACATATAAGTAGATAAAGCGTACATCGACGATCGGGTGGGGACGCTGCGGGATTGGGACCAGGGGCGCGGAAGCGTATTTTGCTGGTGATGGAGAAGGGCCCGCGGGCGGTGGAGGAGATGCTGGGGCCGACGGCGTGAGGAACAGGGGTACAGAGTAGGGATTCGCTTCGCCGCGGCTCAGGGCTGGGTGGAGAATCGGGGTAGGATGGTTTGAGGAGGCGGCGATGGCTGCTTTGGATTGGTCGAAGTGTTCGGCGGTGGAGAGCGTACCGGGCAAGGTTAGCGGCGCCTGGGTATTTCGGGGGACGCGGATGCCGGTGCAGACCGTGTTCGACAACCTCGAAGCCGGCATGTCGGTGGAGGAGATTACTGAGGTCTTTGATGTGACTCCGGAGGAAGTGCGGGCGGTGCTGCACTTTGCCAGCGAGAGCCTTGCGACAGCGGTTCGATGAAGATCCTGTTCGATAACGGAACTCCGAATCCCATTGCAAACAGTCTCATTGGCCGCGAGGTCACGTTTGCGAGACAGATTGGGTGGCATGAGTTGAGCAATGGTGAGCTGATTCAGCAGGCCGAAGATGCCGGATATGACGTGCTGCTCAGCACGGATAAGAACATCCGGTACCAGCAGAATCTCAGCGGACGGAGGATCGCCCTGGTAATTCGTGGCAATTCGCTCTGGCCGGTGGTTCGGCTGCATGTGGATTTGATTGCGGACGCGGTGAATGCGTGCACGCCAGGGAGCTATACCGAGGTTCCGATTCCGTTTCGGTAGATGGGGAAGGATGGCCCAGACGGTGAATCGATGGGTTGGGCTTTCAGCCCTGATCTCAACTTGGGCGGGGCGGACCCAGGGCGTTGCCCTGGGCTGGGATGGTGGCGGGCCTTTGGCGCTTGATGGGGTAGTCGACTCACATCTCAGTAGCGAGATGTGGGACATCCGGCGCTGGGGGGGCGGCGATCCCACATCTCAAAATCGAGATGTGGGGCACCCGGCGATGAATGGGGCACAGCTTTTTTGCCAGCCTGAGAAATTGGGGGGCCGGGTGGATGAATGGGCACCTGCCCGTGGTTAGGCTTTTGTGGCGGTACACCAAGGGAGCAGCAGATTCCCCTGATGGGAATGACAGAAAGAAGAGCAAGAACAAAGGCAACCGCAGATCCTTCGCTGCGCTCAGGATGACAAAGTTGAGATGCGGACAAGCAAAGACAGAGGCCGTTCCGTGGGGAACGGCCCCTGTCTTGGCTTTTGCATTTGCCTGCGCGCACGCAGGCGGACCGCTGGACGCGAAGTCCTAGCTGCGGAGGAAGTCTTTGGCGGTTTGGATTAGGACGTCGCGGGTGACGTCGCTGATGGCTTCGGTGAGCGGCAACTGCTTGGGGCAGGCGTTGACGCAGTTTTGGGCGAAGCCGCATTCCTGGACGCCGCCGTCGCCGGCGAGGGCGCGCAGGCGTTCTTCCTTGAGGACCTTGCCGCTGGGGTGGGCGTTGAAGAGCTTGACCTGAGCGATGGTGGCGGCGCCGACGAAGCCGGTGGATTCGTTGAATTGGGGGCAGACTTCCATGCAGATGGTGCAGGAGATGCAGTTCGAGAGAGGGTAGGAGGCTTCCTGATCCTGGGGGAAGACGCGGGGGCCTGATCCCAGAGCATATGTCCCGTCGATGGGGACCCAGGCCTTGACGGCTTTCAAGTTTTCGAAGAGCACGCTGCGGTCGACAGCCAGGTCGCGGACGACGGGGAACTTGGTCAGGGGCTGGACGCGGATGGGCTGTTCGAGGTTGTCGATCAGGGCGGAGCAGGCCATGCGGGCTTTGCCGTTGATGACCATGGCGCAGGAGCCGCAGATTTCTTCGAGGCAGTTGGAGTCGTAGGCGATGGGGGTGGTGTCTTGCCCCGCGGCGTTGATGGGGTTGGCAGCGATCTCCATCATGGCGGAGATGACGTTCATGCCGGGCTTCCAGGGGATCTCGAATTTTTCCCAGGAGGCTTGGGCGTCGGGCGAGGACTGGCGCTTGATTTCGAGCTGGATGGTCTTGGTCGCGCGGGCGGCGCCTGTGTGGGTGGTCGGTTCTGCGATTGCGGTGGCCATGATGTTCTCCGGTGGTGCTTGGTGCGAAACCTCAGGGGCTAAAGCCCCGGTCTTTTGAAGCCCTTATCGGCACGACTGAAGTCGTGCCCTGTTACAAAGCCTTCGATACAGTTCCGGGCCTGAAGGCCCCTTTTTTCCTTGCTCGGAACCGGGGGCTGAAGCCCCCTGCTCCCTCCGTAATTCTTCGCTGCGCGAAGAATCGAGTGCGAAACGTGAAGCAGATTCCCTGCGGGAATGACAGCAAGAAAAACAAATGCAACAGCAACCGCGGATCCTTCGCTACGCTCAGGATGACAGCCTTGTTGGTGGATGCATTCTTGCGTGAAGCGGAATCCCTGTAAGAACGACAAAGCAAGTGCAACTACAAGGTCAAAGACAACATCAGATTCCCTGCGGGAATGA
>CAILBQ010000457.1 GCA_903832475.1 uncultured Acidobacteriota bacterium
AGACAGGACAATGACGAGTCAATTGCATACCCCCCGGCCCGCTGATGGTCGCAAACACTCATCTTCAACAGCCTCACTCTTGATCCGAACGGCAAAAACTCGAGGATTAGCGATGGGCGCAGCCGCGATGCTTGTCGCGGTTACAACCGGCATGAGCGCGCAGGAAACGGCTCACCACTTCATCCCCTTCGACAACTTCGTCAGCAACACCAGGTCTGCGGAAGCAGGAACCATGCTGGCGCTCCCCGGCAGCAAAGCCGCCAGCACCGCCAATGTCGAAGAGATGCGCCAACACATTCTCGGCTTGTATGACGGCGTCAAGGTTTCGCACAGCTTCCTTCTCGATGGCGACCACTTTGATTGCGTGCCCACCGAGCAGCAGCCGAGCATCCGCGGCCTCGGATTGAAGAGCATTGCCTCAGCTCCCAAAGATGAGCTGAAAAAGCCGGAAGGCGCAGGCAAGTCCGCCCCAAAGGCTAACGCCATCACCAGCCAATTGGCCGCCGATCAGAAGTTCGATGAGTTCGGCAACTCGCGCGTCTGCGAAGCCAACACCATCCCCATGCGCCGTGTCACGCTGGAAGAAGTCAGCCGCTTCAAGACGTTGAAGAACTACCTGGAAAAAGGCCCCAACGGCACCGGTCAGGCTCCTCTCCCACAGGACCATGCGTCTCTGAAGCAGAGTTCCGTCACTCCTGAGTCAGGCGCCTCTATCGGCAAGGCAAGCTGGGTGCCTCCGTCCCCGGTCGCGCACAAGTACTCCTTCACTTACCAGTACGTCAACAATCTCGGTCAGACCGACACGCTCAGTCTCTGGGATCCCTATGTGTACACCAGCTACGGTGAGATCTTCTCACTCGCGCAGTCGTGGACCATCGGATACTCTCCAGTGACTCAGACTGCCGAAGTAGGATGGCAGAATTACCCTGCCCTCTACGGCGGCCAGAACTCGCGGCTGTTCATCTACTGGACAGCAGACGGCTATCAGCACACCGGCTGCTACAACCTGTCCTGCGCTGGCTTTGTGCAGACCAACGGCAGCTGGTATCTCGGCGCCGGATTCAGCAACTACAGCACACGTGGCGGAGCGCAATACGAATTCCGCGCGCAGTACTACTTCTACCAAGGCAACTGGTGGCTGGGCCTGGGCAATGCCAACTCCATCACCTGGATCGGTTACTACCCTGGAACCATCTACGGCAGCGGCCCCATGCGGACTCACTCCCAGCTGCTCGAGTTCGGCAGCGAATCCGTCGGTTCCAATCCCTGGCCTGCCGAAGGCAGCGGCGACTTTGCCAGCGCCGGCTGGGACTATGCCGGTTATCAGCGCGAACTCTACCACTGGGCTAACCCCTCGGACGCTGCCTACTGGGATACTCTCACCGCTGACCAGCCCTCCCCGAACTGCTACTCCATCGCTGGCCCTTATTTCGGAGGCTATTACCCGCCTTCCAACGATTGGGGCATTTACTTCTACTACGGTGGTCCTGGCGGCTATAACTGCCAGTAACCTCTCGTTAGAATCTGCATGCCGGCTCAGACTCGTTGGAGTCTGAGCCGGCTCTTTCACTCCTCTTCAGTTTTCTCCGCTTCGCGCAGCGTCCGAGACGGGAGAAAAGTGTTGACGAAGCCAGGAACACCGGAGCAAGCTAGCTACCCATGAATCCCCTTCCCCGAAAAGCCCTCCTGAACGGCTTGGTTGCGCTCGCAGTCTGCATGCCCCTGACGGGATTTGCCGCCAAACCAGCCGCGAATACATCTGCCTCCAAGCCCGATCCAAAAAAGGAAGAGGCAGCCGCTTTCAATGCCTGCGTCAAATCTGCATTGGACGGCTTTCGCCAGATTGCAACCACACGCGATCAGCGCTTTGAAGGCAAGGTGTCGGCGGCGAACGCGCTGTGCCGCGGAGGCTACAAAACTGCGCAGTTCCGGCTTACTCCGTGGAACGACTGGTCGCAGTACTGGGGAACAGGCGACATGGCTTCGCTGCCCACAGGATTTCTGACCAGCAAGGGACCAGCCTTCCGAGGCGTCAATGGTGCCCTGCTCGATCTGGAATTCCAGCGCATTGAGTTGATCAAGTTCAACCTCTTCGACAACGCAGGCACGTATCAGAATTTCATCAACGGCAAGCCAGGCATTGGCGGCCCAGCCATCAAGGTCTGGCCGCAGATGCGTCTGCCCGCTTCCGATCCGAACTACAGCTCTGTGGGCGGCGAGGATGCGCAAGTGTGCAAGGGCGATCTCATTCGCGGGCGCACGCTGACCGGCATCTGCAATGACGTCAAGAATCCGCTGATGGGCTCGAACGGCATGCCTTTCGCCCGCAACGTCGAGTTCGATACGGCGTTTCCGGAGCAGGGTCAGACCGAGTTGACGCGCAATCGGCACGGCGATCGATTGACTCTCATGACGCCCGATCCGCAGGTGATCAGCCGCGTCTTGTTCACCCGCAACCAATCGACGCCCGACACCTGCAAGGGCGGCTTCGGCTTGAGCGGCAACGCCATCGAAGCCAACTGCGATTACCAGAAAGCTCCCTTCTTCAACGTGCTGGCCGCTTACTGGATCCAGTTCATGACCCATGACTGGTTCAGCCACATGGAAGACGGCCACAACGCGCCGGGATACGAAGAAACCGGCTGCAGGAACAAGCTGGTCGACGGCAAGGAAGTGCCGCTGACCGATGAAGACATTCAGAAGCTCGGCTGCAGGCCAGCCGACGCGGTCGACAAGCCGTTTGTCGCCGAGGACAGCGCGCCGGACAAGTTCACCGACGCAAACGGCAAGCAATATCAAAGCCGCGCGGCTAAGACGTTCTCCAACAACAACACGGCATGGTGGGATGCTTCGCAGATTTACGGATTCGACGATGTGTCGATCAAGCGGGTCAAGCGCGATCCCAGCGATCCTGCCAAACTGCTGGTCGAGAAAGCTGCAACGGGAGAAGCGTTTCTGCCTGTGCTGCAGGCTTCTGATCCGCATCAGCCGCAGTGGGAAGGCCAGGAATCGACTGCCTTTCCCGATAACTGGACGATTGGGTTGAGCTTCCTGCATAACTTGTTTGTGCGCGAGCATAACTCGTTTGTGACCGAGTTCCGCAAGCAGGCAGCGCTCACACCCAACAAGGATTCAGGACTGCGCAATCCTTCCAATCCCAAGCATGTGATCACCTACAAGGACGTCACGCCGGACGAATTGTACACATGCGCGCGGCTTGTGGTGGCGGCGGAGATTGCCAAGATC